>JBGSIP010001006.1:0-4431 GCA_041742495.1 Planctomycetaceae bacterium | reverse complement strand
CGGCCCTGGAGCTGCTGAACGATCCTCACTTGCGTTTCGCCACGGTTCCACAGTCGGCTGTGGAACCGTCGGCAGTGGAACAGTCGGCGGCGCAACGCGGCGGAGACACGAAACCGGGCAAAAATCGTCGGCGTGGACGCTGGATGCTGACCGGAACCGTGGTGGCTGGGCTGCTGCTGGGAGTGACGCTGTGGTGGACTCAACCCCCGGCGGGGGCGCCGGTTGTCGTCGATGGCGGGAACCTTCCGCCGACGCTGCCGTCACAGAACGACCCTGAGAAAGGTCATCCGGCGGACGACCGTCTGGTCGTGAATGGCACTGTGCCAGCCGATCGCGGGACGGGTGAAACTCCGGCCTCAGGAATGCCCGGCGCTGCGATGGGTCTGGATACGTCGCCGGTTGTTCCGCCCGCAGGTTCGCCGGTGGAAGTCGTCCAATTGACGCCCCCCGCTGCGCCCCCGGGAACCGGTGTTTCGTCGCTGGAAACGCGTCCGCCAGTCGTGGCAGCGGCAGTGCCGCCCCGACAGGCCGATCGCACGATTGTGGCCGCGATCGATGCGGAGATCGTGGACGGACTCCGCGGGTCGGATGTCACACCTTCGCCGCAGGCCGACGATTATGAATGGCTGCGCCGCGTGTCGCTGGACCTCATCGGTCGGATTCCGACAGCGCGTGAACTGACGGCCTTTGCTGCCGACACCGACACGCAGAAGCGGGCCACGACAGTCGAGCGATTGCTGACTTCGCCAGAGTTCTCACACGATCAGGCGAGCCGCTGGAGCAGTCTGCTGGTCGGACGGGATGCGTCGCTGGAGGTGGAATCGCGGGGAGTGCGGGACTATCTGGTGCAATCGCTGGAGGGGGGACGCGGCTGGGATGTGGTGGTGCGCGATCTGATCACCGCGGAAGGAGATCCACGCGAAAACGGCGCGGCGGGATTCCTGGTGGCGCATCTCAACAACGACGCGGTTCCCGCTACCGGAGTGGTTTGCCGGACACTGCTGGGGCGGCAGATTCAGTGCGCTCAATGCCACAATCATCCGCTCAACGACTGGACCCAGCAAGATTTCTGGGAATTGAACAGCTTCTTCAAGCAGGTCCGCACACAGACCGATCAGGTGGCGAATGAATCGCGCACGCGGTTGATCTCGGTGAGCGTCGGAGGGCCGACGTATTTCGAGACCCGCAGTGGCCTGATGCAAGTAGCCTACCCGACATTCGCCGGGGAGCCGGTGGACCCCGGGAAGGAGACCTCCCGGCGGACGGAGCTGTCCCGCTTGTTGTTCGCGCGGCAGTCGGAACGGGTTTCGGACGCGTTTGTGAACCGGGTGTGGGAGCAACTGTTTGGGTTTTCGTTCACACGTCCCGTGGATGACATGGGTCCGCACAATCCGCCCACCCATCCGGAATTGCTACAGTTGCTGTCTGAGCAATTTCGGGCGTCCCAGTATGATGTGCGGGCCCTGTATCGCTGGATTTGCAATACTTCGGCGTATGGGTGTACGTCGCAGGAAACCGCAGAGAACCTGACCGACCGGCCGGAAACGGGAGAGCCACCGCTGTTTAGTCGCGTGTATGTGAAGGAGATGTCGCCCGAGCAGTTGTTCAACTCGCTGCAGGTGGCGGCGGGGCGGCATCCCGTCAGTCAGGGGGAAGCCGGCGCGCCGGCACGCGGCAAACTGGGACGCCAGTTGCGTGCGTTCGATCGATCGCGCGATCAGTGGGTGCAGGAATTCGTCACCGATTTTCAGACCGACGAGAACGACGAATTTGATCTGCTCAATGGCACCATTCCGATGGCCATTCACATGATGAATGGAGAGTTGGTCGACGGCGTGGTGACGGCGCACACAAATGCCATCGCCGCGGCAATGCAACCGGACCTGCGGCATCGCGAACGCATTGATCTGCTGGCGCTCTCGGCGGTGTCCCGCCCGGCGAGCGAGCGGGAACTGTCCCAGTTTTCGCGAGCGATCCGCGAACGGGTCGGAGCAGACTGGACATCCGATGCGGGGCGGGACCGGCTGCGAGCTGTGCTGGAAGATGTGCTGTGGGCGTATGTGAACGCCGCAGAGTTCGTGCTGGTCCACTGACGTCAGAATCTGCGGAACACAGCAGGGCGGCGCACGTCGCGAAGGGGATGACAGGCACCCGCCAGCGCCAGCTGCGTTTGCGGCCGCACGACTATTTCGCGTCGCTGGAGAAGCCGAGCTGAGACTGGATGGCGTCGATGAGTTCTTTTTGCTGGATCGGTTTGGCGACGAAGGCGGAGCAGCCCGCTTCCAGGCACTTCTGCCGATCCCCCTTCATGGCGTTGGCCGTGATGGCAATGATGGGAAGCTCTACGCCCCGGTCGCGCAGCTCGCGCGTGGCGGTGTAGCCGTCCTTGACGGGCATCTGCATATCCATGAGAACGGCGTCAAAACCAATGACCTCAGCGGGCTGACCCGCGAGAATGGCGTCGATGGCCTGCTGGCCATCGGCGACCAGAGTGACCTGAGCTCCGGCCCGGGTGAGCAGCCGCTGGATCAGCGTCCGATTGTCGGCGACATCGTCGACGACAAGCAGGTGCAGGCCCGCGAGTTCGTAGGTCTCGTGAAGTTCGGGGGCCCGGCGCGGGCGGGCCGATCCGATATTCGCCAGATCGCTGGGGCCCGGGATTTTCAGTGGAAACCAGAAGGTGAATTCGCTGCCCACGCCCGGGGAACTGTTCACGTCGATATCGCCGTCCATCAGCCGCGCCAGTTTGCGGCTGATGGCGAGCCCCAGTCCCGACCCGCCGAACTTGCGGGTGGTGGAGGGATCTCCCTGCGAGAAAGGCTGAAAGAGCTGCGTGGCTTCTTCAGCAGACATACCAATACCGGTATCACGTACGGAAACCACGACGCGCATATGGCCAGCCACGCGGTGGGCGTCCAACTGCACGTTGATATAACCCTTCGCCGTGAACTTCACGGCGTTGCCGATGAGGTTGCTCAGAATCTGCCGCAGTCTCGTGGGATCGGCGAGGACAAATTCGGGCAGATTCGCCGCGACCTGCAGGTGCAGTTGCAATCCGGCAGCGGCGGCTTTGGCTTGATACAGCTCGATCACGTCTTCGCCGAGTTCGCGGACGTGACAGGGTCGCCATTCGAGCTGCAGGCGATTGGCTTCAATCTTGGACAAGTCGAGCACATCATTGAGCACGGCAAGCAGGTGCTCCCCGTTGCGGCGAATGGTGGCCGCGGCGTCGCGAGCTTCGGCGTCCGATTCCGCCATTTTGACGACGTCGGCAAAACCGAGAATGGCCGTTAGCGGCGTGCGGATCTCGTGGCTCATGTTGGCCAAGAACTGGCTCTTCATGGAATCAGCACGGCGCAACTGGTCATTGACGGCGGCCAGCGCGGGGAGTGACAGGGCTGCAGGGATGACCCGCACCAGCACGATGGCGGTGGCAATCGAAACGATCGCGGTGATCAGCTTGATGAGTCCCGCCAGCCGGTAGAGGGGATGCCAGAAGATCACCACTTCCATGAAGTGCGTGACGCCACAGCACAGAATGAACGCGCCAAAGAGCCAGAACAGGGAGTTAAACGGGAAGTCTTTGCGGCGGACGACGAAATACAGCAGCGTGGCGGGGATCGCAAAGTAAGCCACGCCAATCATCAGATCGGAGCCGATATGCAGCCACCCCTCGAGCGGCGTCCAGTCTCCGCAGCGCCAGCGCGGCGGATATGATGATGTGTCCCAGACGTTCTGCAGGAAGCCAGACACAGTGGTCTGGCCGGGAGTGAACTCATCCGCACACTGAGGACACGCAGCGGTCTGGGCGGCCGAGGCCGCCTCGTCGATCGCCTGGTTCCACATCGCACTTTGCCCCTCGCCCACTACAGAAGCCGTACCCCGCGGATCATCAATGGTGGGAATTGTGTCGGCGTCGCGGTAGCGGAGTGCCGAGATTTCGCAATTGATGCATATAATACACGGCCAGCAGCAGGCACAATGCGTGATCTGCGCAGTGCCTGAATGCGTTGATTTCTCGAAGAGATTCGACAAACCGGTGTCCGCCGGCACACACTCCGCCGACAATCCGGAACAGCGGTGCGGGCGATGTGCCACGGGCCGTTGATCGCTGGCTGTCGGCAGAGTGCAAGTAGAGCAACAGGTGGCCCTGCTTCCGGGCGAGCCCGAATCATCACGTTTCCGAGACCCGTTGGCCCTCACTCCTGAAGAGGGGGGCCGGCCCTGAACATGGGACCGATGACGATATGCGGAATGTGCAGCGAGGTGGGCCAAAGACTGTATTGGGGCTGTCCGCGGAGGATCGTTCGTGGCGCAGTCCGAGCCACGGCAGCATCTTCGTCGATCGTCGCGCGGCGGCCGCCCATCGCTGGACTTTCGCTGCGCTGCTGCTGGCGATGTTGACTGCCGGCCTGATCACGAGCGCGGTGC
>JBGSIP010001005.1:0-7417 GCA_041742495.1 Planctomycetaceae bacterium | reverse complement strand
GGCGGGCTGGCAGGCGCACTGCCGCCCCCCAACGCCGCAACGGCGCTTTCGTCGATCGAAAACGACGTCACGCCGCGATCTTGCAGACGCTTGATATTCGCAATCGAAATCCGCGTCCCGGCCCCCAGCAGCAACAGGTTGCTGTTGGCTCCGTCATAGATGGGGGCCGGCAGCAGCGTCCCGGGACGCAGTTCGGACAACGACTTGGTTACCAGTTTTGCCATGATCGCAGGGGCCTGATCAGGAACAGTTTCGCCGCTTACCGACACAGCGTTGGGTCGGTGCCACGGGCGACAGTCCAGACAGCTCCCGTCTGTATAGCCTCCGTGTTCACACTGGGAGCCTAGTTCACAGCAGCGGGCGACAGCGCCATTGTCAGTGAAAACACTGACAGTTTGTGGGCGGCACAATCGTTACGACCTCGCTGCCAGTTCACTCCTGACACGTGTCGCTGCGCGCCGCATGACGGATTTGCCGATTGGAGAATTTGCAGCGGTTCGTGGGCCCTCTGACCTGCACTGGCCGCAGCGACCCGTTGCGCGGTACGAGACCCCTGTTTCCCATCCCGCCGCCGGGCGGCCGCGCATCCGCGCAGTTCTGTCGCGCCCGTGTGCCCCGTCGTTGTCAGCCCCGTTTCCTCCGCGTCGTGCGGTGCTCAGTCTGTGCGGCGTCTCGATTCGCCCGTCACGATCCGAGCGTGGTGCCCGTGTGCAGGCCAGACTCAGGAGTCGATCATTGAACAAGCTTGCCCCCCTCTGTGCTCTGGCAGTGCTGACACTGATCTCTCAGACGGGCTGTCGCTTTCTGCCCCATGCGCTGCAACCAAATCAACTCCAGAAACTCAACCGCACGGAACCACTGGGGCGCGACGCCTACTACTTTTCGATCCCTTCGGGCTCAGAACAAAGCCCCGCCAGCGCCCGCCGCGAACAATCCACGCAGATCGAACACATGGTGGCCAATGGTCGTGATCCCTTCCTGATGACGACTGCGCCCGCCCAATCGCAGTAATCAACCCGGTGCCCACCATTGGCCGCTGAGCACCCACTGTCCTGTGTGTCTTGTTGATCGATGCGGTTCTGCTGGCCGGCTTGACGATGTCACCTGCTCTGAATGCAAGACTTTCCCATGGCTGCAACACGCAACACCTGGCTGAATGTGCTGTCCATGGCCTGCCTTGGCGGTGGATATGCGATTTGGCATTTCCAATGGGTGCCTGGCGACTGGCTACCTGTCCCCACCGGGACCGTTCAAACAACCGATTCAGCCGCCACGCCACGTTTTCCCGCCGAAGTCACCACGACCCCCGAGAACCTGCCAGCTGAGGGCGAATTGGCCTCCGCCGCCGATCGCCAGAGTCCCCCCAGCTCCGATAAGCCGGCCGCCGAGCCGGACGCCACCGCTTGGGCAGCCGCGTGGACTCGCTTCGCCCCTGCTGCGCCGAACGCCACCGGAAACTCTGTCACTGGAACTCCGGCTTCAGTTCCGAGTGCCGTCCCGCATGTGAACGGTCCCGCGCCTCAGCCTGCCGCTTCCCCACTCGACGATGTACCACCGTGGGCCGTCGCAGCCACCATGGCCACCGCTCCCACTGGCGTATCGCAACTGCTGCACGAGCAGGCGCAGGAACCGATGCCCATGCCTGCCAACCTGCAGGCTGCTCCGGTTCCGCTGTCGGTCTCAGGAAACAATCAGTCGGACGCAGCCCCGTGGGCATCAGCCGCCGTGCTCCCCAAGACTCCAGTCGCGCCGCCGGCCTCCAGGAGTGAATCGGTCGCCGAGCAGCGCACTGCGAACGGTTCCGCGGTGGGAAACCCGCTGCGTCCCGCCGACACAAACCTCACCCGTGTCCCCGCGACAGCGCCGCTGCTGCTCCCAGCGGACATAGCGTCATCGTCGCCGTTGCCAGCCGCCGGCGAAGTGCAATTTGCATCCGCCAGCCTGTCACAATCGACGTCGACATCCGCTGATCGCTTCATGCTCAAGCCAGCCAACACCGCCCAGCCAGTGATGTCAGAGCCTCAATTGCTCGCCGTCCCCTCCGAAGCAGACTCGGCCAGCAACATCGTGGCACGGCATCGCGAACTCTCCATGCGCTACTGGCGAGAGCCCTCCCAGCGAGCCGGCTTGATTGATGAACTGCAGTCACTGGCCCGCATCATCTATTTCAACGGACATCCCTACTGCGTGGCGCCATACGTCGTCCAGCCCGGCGAATCGTTGTCGATTATCGCGGCCATGCACGGACTGAGCTGGGAATACGTGGCGCGACTCAACCAGATCGCCCCTTCGGCCACCCGCGCCGGCCAGAAACTCAAACTGATTCCCGGCCCGTTCGCAGCCGTCGTCGATTTGAGTGATCGCGAAATCACCGTGCATGCCCACGGCTACTACGTCTGCCACTTTCCCATCGCCTGGAGCGGGACAGCGGCCACGCTGCGGGGCAAGTTGACCGTCTTGGGCAAAGAGCGCAACCCAGAGTTCGTCAGCCTGGCGCGGACCGTTGATCGCGAAGATCCCGCCAACCCGCTGGGCGAGCACTGGATCAATCTGGGAGAGGGGATGATCATCCACGGCACGCCGACGCAGTCCTCCGCCATTGCTCCCCCGGCTGAAGGCATCCGCCTGCGTTCTCACGACATCGACCTGCTCTTCGACCTCCTCGTCGAAGGCTCCGACGTCGTCATCCGCGACTAGGCGGTGTCGAGCCCATGCTGCGGGAGTGCGAGGGCAGTCCAACAACTGCCCGGCACTCTAGACCCAACAGCCCTACGTCCCCACCAGATTCATCTCGCGGACGTCGGTCACGTGACCGGCGATCGCGGCGGCGGCGACCATCGCGGGGCTCATCAGCAGCGTGCGACCGGTCGGGCTCCCCTGCCGGCCTTTGAAGTTGCGGTTGGAAGACGACGCACAGACTTCCCGCCCCTGCAGTTTGTCCGGGTTCATTGCCAGGCACATCGAGCAGCCGGCACCACGCCATTCAAACCCGGCCGCTTCAAAGACCTTGTCCAGCCCCTCTTCCATCGCCTGCTTCCGCACCAGTTGTGATCCCGGCACCACGAGGGCTCGCACTCCCGGTGCCACCTTGTGACCATCCACAATGCGGGCCGCTTCGCGCAGGTCGCTGATGCGGCCATTGGTGCACGAACCAATAAACGCCACATCGATCTTCACACCCTGAATCGGCTGCCGCTCCTCAAGCCCCATATAGGCCAGTGCCTCGCGAATCAGCGTCTGTTCATCGGCGGCGAAACTGTCGATCGTCGGAACTTGCTCACTGATGCCCAGACCCTGACCGGGAGTGATCCCCCAGGTCACGGTCGGCTCGATCTCGGCGGCGTCGAACCGGACCACATCGTCGTACACAGCTTCGGGACCGCTGGCGAGACTCAGCCACCAGGCGCGGGCTTTCTCGAATGCCGCCCCCTGCGGCGCAAACGGCCGCCCACGCAGATATTCCACGGTGGTCTCATCCGGGTTCACGTACCCACAGCGGGCTCCCCCTTCGATGGACATGTTGCAGACGGTCATCCGCTCTTCCATCGTCATGCGATCAAAGACATCTCCGGCATATTCGAAGGCATAGCCCACGCCCCCTTGCACGCCGAGCTTGCGAATGATGTGCAGAATCACGTCCTTCGCATACACGCCGTATCCCAGCGGACCGTTCACTTCAATCCGCCGCACACGCGGGCGGTTCATGGCCAGCGTCTGCGAGGCCAGCACCTGGGCCACCTGACTGGTGCCGATGCCGAACGAGATGGTCCCAAACGCCCCGTGCGTGCTCGTGTGGCTGTCGCCGCAGGCAATCGTCATGCCCGGTTGGGTCAATCCCTGCTCGGGACCAACAATATGCACCACCCCCTGCCGCTGATCGTCCAGGTTCAACAGCGTCACGCCGAACTGTCGGCAGTTCTGCTCGATCGCCTTCATCATCTCTTCGGCCAGTTCATCCCGGAACGGCCGCAGCACACTGTCGGTCGGGACAATGTGATCGACAGTGGCCATGGTGCGCTCGGGAAAGGCCACGGTCAGACCGCGATCTCGCAGCATTTCAAAAGCCTGCGGGCTGGTCACTTCGTGAATCAAATGCAACCCGATGAACAGTTGCGTTTGCCCGGTAGGCAGCTTGCCCACGGTATGCAGATCCCACACTTTGTCGAACAGATTCCGCTTGTCGCCTGCCACCGCTCTCGCACTCCCCGATCCAACCGGACCGCTGATGAAATCTCGCCCCGCAACTCGATGTGTGAACACACAGGCCGCAGGATTCTACGTCCGCAACTGCCCGTCACAACCGCGGCCAACTGGCAGCCGGGTTGAGCATCTTCTGCTCTCGATCCTCAGCCGACGGCCGTGAACGGCCGCGCCAGTTCCTGACGAGTCAGCATAAGAAACTGACCGGCGAAAAGACATCGGGGGACCGGCGGGAACTCCCAAATCCACCCCCCGAACCGCAGACAGCGGTGCATGCCAGGCGGTGCCCGCGGCGACCGCCTGTTCCGCCCTGCCCCTGTGTCGCGCCGGACCACACGGTCTGGACCAACGCTTCACGGAGATCGGGTTGTGCCGGTTACGCGGGGTCGCCGGACCCGTTGCCAAATTACCACGCCCTTCCAGACAGTTGCCGACGCCTGCCGAACTTTCGCTGCCCCGGACAGTGATACGGTGGATTGTCTGCTGACACACTCTGGCGGCATTCCCAGGTCAATTCGTCGCGCCGGGACACATTCATGTCGATTGCCTCTGATCTGCCGCCGAAAGTCAACAAGAATACACCGGCGTCAGTTCCAGCGGCCCTGCTGGACCGACTCCCCGCCGATCAGTCCGATCTCATTGGTAATCTCAACGGCGAGTTGCGGGTCGAAATCGTTAGCAGCCTCGCGGAATTGCAGCCATACGCGGCCGCGTGGGACGACCTGGGTCGGCATGCATCCGAACCCAATCCGTTCTACGAACGCTGGATGCTCGAACCCGCCGAGCAACTGTTCGAGCGACTGCACCCTCAGTTTGTCCTGGTCTTTCGCGGCAGCAAACGCCGAGATGTCCCCGAGCAACTGGTGGGCCTGTTCCCGTTTGTGGTGAACACCACCTGGCTGCGCAGCGGCCGTTGGGAATTGTGGGGGCACCCGTATTGCTACCTCCGCACCCCGCTGGTCCGCCTGGGACACGAAGTCGAAACCTTCACGGCCATGTTCACGCATCTGCGCCGGTTGCCGGGCGGGCCGAGTATCACCGAATGGCCGCTGCAAGTAGCGCACGGCCGATTGGCTCAAGCCCTCGTCGATGTCCTCTACGATCGCCGACTGCTCGTCAAGCATGTGTCGGTGTGCAATCGCGCTTTCATGACCCGCGGAAAAGACTGGCAGTCGTACCTCGGCCAGTCCACCTCGAACGGTGCCCGCCGCGAGTGGCGCCGGTTGTGGCGTCGACTCTCCGATATCAGCCCTCTGCACTTTCGATCGCTTGACAGTCGCAGTCCGGCCGACCTGGAACACTGGCTGGAGCAATTTCTCGCACTCGAAGCAAGTGGCTGGAAAGGCGCTCAAGGCACCGCGCTGGTTCAGCAGCAGGCGGCAGTGAACTTCTTCCGATCGGCCGCCTGTTCTGCCTTCGCCCAGCAACGGCTGCAGATGCTAGGCCTGTACATGGGAGACCGTCCTATCGCGATGAAAGTCAACTTTCTCGCCGGAGACGGTGCCTTTGCGTTCAAAATTGCCTATGACGAAGAATTCGCCCGCTATTCCCCGGGCATCCATCTGGAGTTCGAAAACATCCGCAGCTTCCACGAAGACACACCGCAGGCGTGGATGGATTCGTGTGCGGTACCCGGCCACACGATGATCAATCGCGTGTGGGGTGAACGCCGTACGATTCAGCATTTGCGAATCTGCACCGGGCGCCCGCTCGGCAATCTGGCAATTGGCGTGCGCTGCTTCATACGCGCTGTTTCACGGTGTTTCTCCTCAGCTCCGCCGCCATCGGTCCCGCTGGCCGCCAAATAGTCACACTGATTCTCGCCTGCCCCCTGTCGATTGCGTCTCCATTCGCTCACTGACCTCAAGCTTTACTGCAACCGGAGTCCGACTGTCATGGCCACTCTGCTGGAAACACCCGCTGTTGCCCGCCCCCGTCCGGCTCACCTGCTGGACCTCGATCCACCCACGTTCGGGCACTGCTTCAATCGCACACCGTTTCTGATTGGTCATCATCTCGCCGGCCATCCTTTGTTTCAAATCGAACGTCTGCTCGAACTGGTGCAGCGCTTGCCAGCCACGAACGTGGAATACAACGCCGGTCACATTCCCAAGAGCATCGCCCACGACCAGACCCCCATGAACGGCCTCTCGCCAGAAGAGACGGTGCGACGCATTGCGGAATGCAAGTCGTGGCTGGTCATGAAGTACGTCGAGCAGGATCCCGCCTACCGCCAGTTGCTGGACGAGTGTCTGGCCGAGGTGGCCGTACACTCCGAAGCGATTGCCCCCGGCATGATGAAGGGACAAGCCTTCATCTTCATCACCTCGCCGCAGTCGGTCACGCCGTTTCACATCGACCCCGAGCACAACTTTCTGCTGCAGATTCGCGGCGGCAAAACCGTCCACCTGTACGATGGCCGCGACCGCAGCCTGCTGAGCGAACAAGATCTGGAGAACTTCTACACCGACCGCGGCCGCAATCTGCAGCATCGTCCGGAGTTCGACCAAAATGCCTTGACCTTCAGTCTGCAGCCCGGCATGGGCTTGCACTTCCCGGTCACTTATCCGCATTGGGTGCAGAACCAGGACGAAGTCTCGATTTCGTTCAGCATCACCTTCCGCACGCCCGATCTGGATCGCCGTCA
The DNA here is from genome assembly GCA_041742495.1 of Planctomycetaceae bacterium. Classification (GTDB taxonomy): domain Bacteria; phylum Planctomycetota; class Planctomycetia; order Planctomycetales; family Planctomycetaceae; genus JBGSIP01. The sequence goes on along the minus strand of JBGSIP010001005.1, from coordinate 570 downwards.
GGCCGTCTATCGCGCGAACGCCCGTTTGCGGGAACGTGGCTGGGCCCCCCCTGCAGTTGGCCAGCAGCCCTGGCGCGACGAACTCGTGTACCAGTCTGCTCGCGTCTCGCGCAAGCTCGGTGCCCTGTTCGGCAAGAAGTAACGCCAAATGGGGTGCCTCTGGTCCACTGGCCTCGTCGATCAACCGCGCAGCGGCAACCGGACATGGTCGGGGCGAATGCGGTCCAGGCTCGCCAGTTCGGCGTCAGCCTTTTGCATCTGACCTTCCAGTGCTTCGTGCGTGAGAATCACCAGCGGGACAATGGGTTCGCCGGTCTGGGGGTCAATGGACGAGTGCGGTTGCTGGAAGCACGAAGCCACACTGATGCCATTGTTCCCCAGCACGCGGGCGATCTCGGCCAGGGTGTTGGGCCGGTCAATCGCATGAAACCGCAGATAGAACCGACGGCGAATGGAGGCCGCCGGCTGCAGCGGAAACGGCTCGGCCATCTGCCACAGATCCAGATTCGAAAACGTTTTGCGGGCGCGGCCGACTCCGACGTCGATGATGTTCGCCACCACCGCCGACGC
>JBGSIP010001004.1:0-4341 GCA_041742495.1 Planctomycetaceae bacterium | reverse complement strand
AACCACGTTGGCAACGTGGTGCTCTACCACTGAGCTACGCCCGCGTTTGTGCTGCATCAAATTCGATCAGCCGGTGGTCCTGCCTGCAGCAACGACCCCGGCCGAACGCGAATTATGCCATTCCATTCGCTCACGTCAAGTTCATCCCCACGTCGCCCAAATTTCGGGAACATTCGGGAGGAGCGAGAAGAGGTTAGACGCCTCCCGCAGGCCCCGCGACTCAGGAACCGCCAGCCGGGCGCGAAGAACGTCCGGCCGCCCGTCGCGACCGGTTGCGTGTGCTAGGTGGTCAGCGCAGCCGGCAGTGACCATCACGCTGCTTGAGGACACACGCAGGGCAGCAGCCGTTCGCGCTTCGCCATTTGCAACGGGTGCTGCGTTAATGTGACGGGGCAATCCCAGGGGACGCTGGGCAGGTCAACGGGAGGCGAGAGCCACGCCGGCCGGGACGGCTGTCTGTCGTCGAAGCGTTTGTAATGCGTCGGCATCGTTGACCGTTCGCACGATCCGGCACGCCTTCAAATGGCAGAGATCCAGGAATTGGCTGGACGTCACCAGCCGGTCCGTTCCGGTCACCAGCGCCACCACGGGGCGGTCATAGAACTCGGCGTGGTTGCGCATCACACGCCCGAGCCGGCCGTCGTTCAACTGGATCAGCGAGCCAATTGGGAACAGGCTGATCGATTGCAACAGCAGGCGCATGCAGGTGGGATCGAATTGCCCCGCTTCGGTATCTTTCAGCAGAGCCACGATGGCTTCATAGGCTGGAAACCCGCTGCGATAGGGGCGTTGAGAGGTGAGCGCGATGTAGGCGTCGGCCACTGCGGCGATCCGGGCGAGTGGATGAATCTGATGGCGGGCCCGGCGGCGGGGATAGCCCGTGCCGTTGTGCCGCTCGAACATCTGGTAGGCGACCTGCAGGGCGTTGGCGGGAATTTCCGGATCATTCTCAAACATGGCGAACATCCGCACCGGGGCTTTGCGGATTTCATGCATTTCCGGTTCGGACAATTTCCGCGGCTGACCCATGATTTGCACGGCTGCCGCGGTGAGCCCCGCACGGGAGATCAGGCAGCCAATGCCCAACTGCAGCACTTCGGTGCGCGTGGCACCACTGACAGTCGCCATCGCCATCGCCAGTTCGGACAGTCGCAGGCAATGGTCATGGTGGGAGGACTGTGCGGCGTTCGGGTTGATGGCCAGCCGCAAGAATAGGTCCATGTCTGTTGAGAGGCCTTCCATGGCCTGCGCGGTGACGTCGTTGACGACCCGCGTGGAGGCCATGTCGGGCAATTCCAACTGGCGATAGAATCGCTCGATCTGCACCTGGTTCTGCTGATGGCTGGCCATCAGAGCGCGGACGGTGGCACCGTCATACGCGGGTTGGACCGGTTTTCGGACCAGTTCTTTGAGCGGCAGTTCGACGACCGGCTGATGACTGCCGTTGGCGCTCGCTTTTCCTCTGGCGGGGACGGTGGGTGCCGACACGCTCAACACGCGGCCGAATTCTTCCGACACACTGACGGAGGTCACGCCGCGCTCGACCAGGCGGTCGAGATTCTGCTGGGTGAGGCGAATGCCCTTGTTCAGCAGCAGCAGATCAGACCGCGCGCCATCGAAGATAGGCGTGGGCAGCACAATGCCCACGCGCAGTTTCGACAGAGGAAGCGTGATTTTGCCGGCCATAACGGGGCCACCTTACAGAGTCGTGAAAGTCAGCGCCGGGCGATTCTCGAGCAACCGCCCCAGCCACATTCAGATCGAGACCACCCGTCTCACGAGGCCAACACCAGGCCACAGGCCGGCATTAAGCGGCGGGCGTCGCGATGGCCTGCCATTGTTCGTGCAGCGTCTTGTGACCACGCAAGTCGGGCGTATCTGTTCGCAGGCTTTCGTCGGCACTGCGCGCAGCGTCTTCCAGATTGATGTTGGGCAGCGAGGACTGCAGTTCCAGAAGTCTCAGGTGACCGTTGGGGATCTGCTGCAGCAAGTCGGGCATCAGGCCAGCCAGTGCACACGGGAGTGCAGCGGACTGCTGCAACTGGGGGTGTTCGCGCACCACGTCCAGTTCATGGTGGATCAACACGCAGCAGATCAGGTCGTCCGGGAACTTCCAGGAGAGCATCACGCGGGCACCGGCTTCGCCGTGGTCCCACTTGAACTTGGCGCGTTCAAACTCGTGCAGTGACTGACGACTGGCGGCCGGCGTCTGAGAGAATTCGGTGTAAGCCCGGGTCAACTGCACCGTCAGCGTTGGCAGCAGGAAGTCCTGCAGCAGCGAGCCGGCGAAGGCGAGATCGGCATCGACCTTCATCTGCTGAGCCACAGCGCGGGCGAAGTGAGCCCGCTCCAGTCCAGAGACCGAAAACCGGTGTGAGACAATCAGGGGGGACTTGCACGATTCCGCCAGTCGTCGGGTGGCGGCCGTCACCACCATCAGGCGGGTGGCCGACAACCCCAGGAGTGCGACGGCGCGCTGCACGCTGTTCACTTTGTTGCGCAAGCCATGCGATGAGGCATTCACGTACTTCAGCACGTCGCAGGTCAAGGCCGTGTCCGACTCCAGAATCTTGGCAATCGTTCCGGCGGACGTATTGGGATCGCTGCAGGCTTCGCACACCTTGGTGACCGCGGTGGGCAACGTGGGCATCTTGATTTCCAGCGGCAGGGTGCCCGCCGGGCGTTCGCCGAGGAGGTGTTGTCGCAGCACGAACCAGTTGATCATGTGACTGCTCGCTCATCATGGGGGGAGGGGAGGCAGATGGCGTCCGACGACTCGTCTGGCGGACGAAATCACACCATCTCTGCATGGTCAACGTAGGTCGATTTTGCGAGGGGGGTGGTCAGACGTCGCTTTTTCGCGACATGATTTCTGCAAATTGCTACCACGGCTGCGGAGCAAGAGTGCGGCCGGACGCGGTTGAATCGATTGCGCGGGGTGCTGAATCGATCTTGCGTCGCGGCTGCTACTAACCGATTATGCTCCCCGCGTGGCGGATTTCGGCCTCCCTCAAGACCGCCCGACTGACTCGCCGTTCGGCGACTCTTCTGGAATTCGGGAGCCGGGCAGTCCCTGTCAGCCGCGCCACGCCAGCGGTCCAACGTTCCCACTCGCCAAGGAGATGCTCCGTGAGTTCCAAGCTGAACAGTTTGCAGGAAATGGGTACCAAGCGAGCCTTCTCGCTGTTCGACGAGTTCAAAGCGTTCGCATTCAAGGGGAACGTTGTCGATCTGGCCGTCGGGGTGATTATCGGCGGCGCGTTCGGCGGCATCGTGAAATCGCTGGTGGACAACGTCATCATGCCGTTGGTCAGCTTGTTGATGCCCGCCGGGCAAAGCTATGAAAAGTGGGTGATTCCGCTGGCCGAAGGCAAAGACATGCCGATTGGCCTGTTTCTCAGCACCGTCGTCAATTTCCTGATTCTCGCGCTGGTGCTGTTCATCTTCATCGTGAAGTTTCTGGGCTGGCTGATGAAGGAAAAGAAGGCCACCGATGTCGCTCCTCCGCCTCCGGCTCTGTCCAAAGACCAGGAACTGCTGATCGAAATTCGCGACCTGCTCAAGACCTCTCGCTAGGTTCCCAGGACCTCCAGCGAGCGGCACACAAAATGCGATTGTGCCGTGGTGCTGCCACAGGCTGTCAGCGAAGGTCAGGATCGGGCGACCCGCGATGAGGCAACTCACCGCGGGCCACCTGATCAAACAGACTCAGCAGCGCCTCGCGCACATTGCCGCCCGCGTCGGCGAGCGTCCGGCTGAGTTGGGCGTCGTCGACCGGCCAGTCTTTCCCCGCCAGTTCGCGTGCCAGTGAGCAGAACAGCTCTGGGCGACTGACGCACTGCCACAGCGCGGGTGCCAGGCCGCCGTGGTGGGACGTGACAATCCAGCCGGGCAATTTCCACAGCACACGCATTCGCAGCCAGAACCACGACAGGGAAGACAGACAACCTGCCGAGTCGAGAAGCAGCACTCGGTGAGGTCGCGGATCGCGAGAGAACGCGTGGAGCTCTCCCCACGGCAGCCGTTTGTCATCACTTCGCAACCGCACGTGCATGACGGCCCAGCCATCGGCGGCCAGCAGCGTGGCCAGTCCGGCCAACAAGGTGGTCTTCCCCGAGCCATGCGGCCCAACAATGGCGCCGCGCCGGCCTGCCGTTTGCCAAAGGGCCAGCAGCGCAACCAGGTCACAGCCCGCCTCGCGAAACTTCAGCGACTGCAGGCGCTCGGTGCGAAACGGATTCTCGTGCGCGGCGCAACGACGGCCGGAAATGAAGTTCATGCGGCGATCAGACCGTTGAAGTATGTCGGCACAGACAATTCCTGTGTGCCACTGGCTTGGCC
>JBGSIP010001003.1:0-2461 GCA_041742495.1 Planctomycetaceae bacterium | reverse complement strand
TGATGTCGTCCGCCACGTCGGGGATCGCCTTGCCCGCATTGAGGGCCCCGAAGGTCACGGGATCGATACCCCGGTCACTCTCCAGGTCAGCCAGCACATCGGCCCCGCCAGAGAGAATCAGGTACGAGTTATACCCGTCGGTCGCGGGGACGTACTTGCCTTCCAACTTGAGTGCTTCGCCTGCGACGATGATCGCCTCGTGGGCGGAGCGGACTTTTTCAATGGTCTCTTTCGAGAGTCCCAGATCCGTCAGCAGCTTGAGATCGTCATCGGCTTTTTCCTGACGCGGTTGAGCGGCAACAACCTGCTCCAGACCAGGACGCATCTGACCACACAGAAGCCCCAACCCGAAAACTGCCAGAAGTCCCAGTCCGCTTGCGAGCCGCTTCATGCTGTCATCCCATGCCACACAGATGGAGTTGTCGTCACCCTCGCCAGTGCGAGCGCGAGCCGGCGGCCGCCCGGCGGTTGCCAGGCGGCTGCATTCGCCGTATGGTCGCCGGGGTGTCCATCGGATGCAAGGGCATTCTCAGCGGCTGGAGACGCCGGGGAAATCAGCGGCTCAGGCGGGACAGCACGTCAATCAGTTCCGCGGCCTGCGTGGCAGCGTCGTCATAGCGGGACTCCTTGCAAGCCCGTTCCACGCGGGCTGCCACTTCGGTCACGGGTGCAAAACCATAGCCGGCACCCGATCCCTTCAACTGGTGCGAAAACGTCTGCAACTGCTGCCAATGGCCCAATTGGGTCGCCGTCTGGATGGCCGACACTTTCTCTGCCACGGCGTCTAGAAAGAACTCCAACAGTTCGCCAAAGTCTGGATCATCCGCGAATTCAGATCGAATGACAGCGCCGCTGAAAGGGACGGAGACGGCTGTGGTCATGTTGAGCTTTCGTCTGCAGAGGTGCCGAAGGACGGTCAATTTTGGTCGGGTGGACCTCGCCACCGATAAACAAGACATAGCTTACCCCGCTCGCAGGGCCGGAATTTGGCCCGGGAATGGCCACGATTTCCGGCAGTCTGCGGGATTTCCCTGAGATCGTGCCCGCCCTCCTGCAAGAACTGTTCAGGCGAACAACTGACGTGATTCCGACAGTTCAGGCCCCAAAGGCCTTCGGACCTGCGAAACGATCCCCGGCCCGGATGGTCTGCGAGGGCACACCGTGCGTCTCACCAGCAAACGAGCCGGGCACCGGAGAGGGTCGCTATTGACGGTCCCGGACGAACGGGTCTATACCCTTGCCGGACCGGCGCCGAGGGTCTGCAGCGAATGCGGCCCAAGCCGCCCGTTTCCGCGAAACCTGTTGCCGGAAAATGACTTAGAGCAACGCCAGTTGGGAATGGAATCCTGATGCGCTTGCTGCAGCGCTATGTGTTCATGGAATTGGTTCGCGCGTTCACGCTGGTCGTGACGGGATTGACCATTTTGCTGGTTTTCCTGGGGGTGTTCCGAGAAGCCAGCGAGCATGGGCTAGGTCCGGTTCAGATTCTCGAGATCCTCCCCTTCATCGTCCCCAGCCTCTTGCCGTTTACCATTCCCGCCACGATGCTGCTGACGGTGTCGGTGGTGTATGGCCGCTTGGCGGGCGATCAGGAAATCACCGCGGCCAAGGCGGCTGGCGTGCCGGTCTTTGCATTGATCTGGCCGTCACTCTTGCTGGCGGGCGGACTGAGCGTCGGATCGCTGATGCTGTCGGACCGCGTCATTCCCTGGGCCGGGGCCCGCATCGAGCAGACCGTGGTCAACGCCGTGGAAGACATTTTCCTCGAGCGGTTGCGCACGCGCCTGCAATATGCCGACCGCCGCGCCGGGGTCGTCATCACCGTGCGGGGTGTCGAAGGGCGGCGCTTGCTGACCCCCACGTTTCACTACCGCCCGGCGGGTGGCACAACCAAGACCCTGCGGGCCGAAGAAGCCACTCTGCACTTCGATATGCAAGCGCGAGAAGTTGTGTTGACCATTCAGGGTGGCTATGCCGATGCGCAGAACGTCCATGTCTGGTCGCCGCACAACGAATTTCGCTTTCCGCTCCCCTACTCCGTCCGCAGCACCAATCCCCGGCACTTGCCGATTGCCAGCATCGAGCAGGAGCTGCAAAGCATCGAAGCCACCTCGATGCAACGGCAGGATGCACTTGCCATTCAAGCCTCGCTGGCGTTCGCCACCGGCGAGTTTGACATGCTGGGCGACGCCGATTTTGCCGGCTGGCAGACCGAAGACAAGGACAACCGCACCCGACATCAGAAGCTGTCGACCGAAATCCACAGTCGGTATGCCCTGGCCTCCAGTTGCCTGTTCTTTGTGTGGGTGGGGAGTCCGTTTTCGATTTTGCAGGCCCGTCGGCAGTTTCTCACCAGTTTCATGCTCTGTTTTGGGCCGATTGTCGTGGTGTATTACCCGGTCGTGCTGCTGACGATGAGTCAGTGCAAGGCTGGCCACCTCGATCCACGCTGGGCAATGTG
>JBGSIP010001002.1:0-10252 GCA_041742495.1 Planctomycetaceae bacterium | reverse complement strand
GACCAGCAATAAAGCATCAGCCCCGCCACCAGATGCCCGATGATCCACGGATGTGGAAAGATCTTGGCGAATCGCCACATCAAGTTGCCCTCGTCGGCGTCCGAGCCGATTCTTGTGGAGGTGATGATGGTGACTCGTTGTCCAATCGCGGCAATGCGGGCGATCAAGTCGGCCATGAGATCGCGGTGTCCGGGAAGCAACTGGCCACCATTGAGCAGCGGATAGGCCGACGAAAGCGCCCACTGGTCATACGGCGAGCCCTCGCTCTGACTGCAAATCAGAAGACCGTCGTCACCCGAAGACCAGAGCCAGTCTACATCAACGGCAGGGAGAAGCCGACGGGCGACAGGCCATCGGACTTCAAATGCCTGTTCCACAGGCAGGTCGTCGGCAGCGGCCCGGACGGACAACGCATTCACCGACGTGAGAACTTCCTCGGCGCCATCACTTCGCGGTTCGGCCGAGTACCATCCGAATGCGTCGCAGTCGTATTGAGTCAGGGCATGGGATCGCGACTGCAGTCGTGCCTCCAGCGCCAGGGCGGCCGCCGCGTCGGCTTTGGCCCGCTCATTCGGCCGTGTCCGCAACTGTTGCTCGATCTCTTCCCAATACGTGACGCTCACGTCCGTATCGCGCAGAACTCTGAGCACGACTGAGGCTCCGCTGTCACACGCAAAGCTGTCCAGCAAAATCTGAGCATCGTCTTCCATGCACGCGGCCTGGTCTTCGAACAGAATCACCACGTCAGTTGGGGCTTCCGAAGTCAGAGGGAGTGACGGTATGACCTGGACCGCCAGGCCCGCGCCTCGCAGTGCACTGATCAACTGACTGATTCCGTTCAGACTCTGTCCGTGCGGAGTCGCATAGCGTTCTTCCACGCTCGTGCAGCCAGACGCCCACAGCAGCAGGAGGACTGCCAACCAGGACCGGCTCATAAGGCCACCTCGCTGGAGACCTTGGCACGGTCAAACAAATCGCGACTATTCCACACCTGTTGAAAGCTGTCGGCCGAGAGTGGCAGGTGCCCGAAGAACACGTCTTCAAATAGCTGGTTCGAGTGTCGAAAGACTTTGCGCAGTCCCGGGCAGCGCTCGGCGATTTCCAGCAAGTACTGCCGATTCGTTTTACCCTTCTGCAGATCGAGCACACCTTTGCCGTTGAGTGTGACCAGTTGCCAACTGTGGTAGTAAATCATGGCCTGCTCATAGTCGCCGGAGGCCAGTCTGCTGCGGATCTCCGCGAGAAAGTCCTTGATGTCGCGCGTGGCGAGGGGCAGAGCTTCTAATTGCTCGACAGACATCTCACGGACCTCGTCGGTTTCTGATGAAGGCCGACGAACGGGCGATCGCAAACCGAGCAGCAAGCTGCAGAGCCAGACGATGAAGGCCGTGAACACCAGAATCATCAGTAGCTGGAGCAACCGGGCACCGGTCAGCAGGCCGAACATCCCTTCCGAAGAGCGAGACGGGGAACTGGATGCACTCTCACGAACGGGAATGTAGGCTGGCTGGAACGTGTCTGTGGCATCATTTCGCCAAGGAAACGATGCTCGCTCATATGCCTGCTGAACGGCCTCTTTGGCGGGCAATTGAGCATCGGCGGCTGCCGGGCACATCGCGAGCAGCGCGGCCAGCACGACCCAGTTCCAGCGTGACCACTGGCAAACGTCAAGCTGCCAGAAGTCTGCGGCGCAGCCCACCATGTGGGCGAGACTGCGATGAGCGGCACTCCGCTGTACGTCGCCCGAATTTGCGGCGCTCATCGGTAAGACTCCTGCCGCAGGCTTTGACGGGCGATCGAGCGCATCATCAATTCGGCGTCCCAGCCCTCCCGTCGCACCCGGCTGTCCACATAGGCCAGAAAGCGGAACACCGCCAAGAAGGCCAGCACCAGCCAGAAGGCGAAACTGCTATGCCAGGAATGCAGGATTTCGGACAGCCGCCGATCCGGATTGGTGAGCACTTCCAGCAGTCCCCAGTTGGGCCGCTCGTTCCACAATCCGTCGATGGCGATCAGCAGGGACGTCAACACCGGCCAGCAGGCACACAGCACGAGCAATTCAATCACGAGCAACAGGAGAACCGTCCCCTGCTGTCTTCGATTCATGGCCCCCGCGCGGCTCCAGGCACGCGAGATCGGCGGACGCTCCAGCAGGATGATCTCATTCAGAAAATAGAATGACAGCCAGATCAAAGGAATCAGTACCAAGGTGGCCATGCACAGAAAGCGAACGACAACCTGAAAAATGATCATCGATCCCGAGGCTCCCAGCAAGGTGGTGATTGCACGCCGGACCGAAAAGCGGCGTTCAAACGTCACTTGGCCAAGGTACAGTGTCACGCCCGCCGTCGCCCACGGCGCCACCATGAGGCGCAGGCTCCAATCGAAGAAGAACGCCTGGTTGTCGTTGGCGGCCTGACTGGCCAGATAGCTGTTCACGGCCGCGAACGGAAGAACTGTCAGCACCGTGACGATGGACAGACCGAACACATGACGCCCACACAGATACACGGCGCCATCCAGCAGTTCCAGGATGGATCGCGGCCGGATGGTGATGGTCGCTTCACTGAGCTTCATCGCTACTCCGCGCTGTTGTACCTCTGCCCAGCCAGAACACATAGCCCGTGAGAATGAGCGTGCTCACCAGCGCAAACAACGCCTTCCCCGCGTAGGGGAGCGTCGATGGGGAGACATTGCCCTCGATGAATGCCGCCAGAATGAACAGGATGGTCGCCGTCATCGCAGTTTCCAGCGAGCGACCGGAACCACGCCGGAGTGACTCGAACCGCGCCAGTCCATTGGTGTCGATCATGGACCACCCCATCCGCAGTCCGGCGGCAGCGGCCAGCACCACGGCGGTCAATTCAAAAGGCCCGTGGGCGGTCACGAATTCGAGGAAATTCCCGGCCATCGGCGCGACCAGCATGTGCCCAAAGAGCGTGCCCAGAAACAGGGCATTGAAGGCGAGCACCAATAAACTTCCAACGCCAAAGAACAACCCGGCCGCGAAACAACGCAAGCCAATGCCGGCATTGTTGAACACATAGAAGCCAGTCATGAGCGTACCGCTGGACTCGTCGCGGCCTTGCGAAATAGGCGCGGCATACATGGACTCCGTCGAGTTCAATGTTTGTTCCCCCAGCATCTGAACGGCGAACTCGGGCAGCACGATGGCGCCGCAAAGACTGCCGAAAAACAGACCCCAGAAGGTAGCCATCGCGATCCATGTACAGGGGTCGTGCAAAATACGGCGGGGAACCTCCCGAAATAGGGTGGTACCCCAGTCTCTCAGGCGGAATGATTCTGCTCGGTAGAGCTGCCCGTGAGCGTCTGCTATGAGTTGATGAAGATGGTCGACAGCTTCGGTGGGGAACGACAGCGATCGCGACACCGCCAGATCGCTGCACACGGCTCGATAGCGACGGGCAAAGCGGGCCAGTCGCTCCGGATCTTGTCGCCGTTGTTTCCGATTTGCGGCCCAGGCAGTGTCCGCGGCAAGCTCGTCCCAGTCGGGTCGCCGACGTTTGATCAGTTCGTCTACTTTCATGGGTACGACCACCGACGCTCGTCCGGTGCGACGAACTGTTCCCGGTCACATGCGAAGAACGGCCAGTCACTCATGCCGCTGGACCTTGTTTGGATCGACGCAACGTCTGTCGTTGCCCGGATGGACGCTGCGATTCCCGAGATGTCTCGCTGAGTGACTGCAAGTTGGCAACCGAGCGGTCAAAGATCGCGCACAACAACAAGTCGGGATCATAGTCCTCCGGCAAACTCCAACTGCGGGCAAAGTGCCGCGTGAGGATTAGTGCCAGCTCGTCACGTCGGCGGGCCGAGAGTCCGTCGCGACGACTGAGATAAATCGTAATGGCATCGATCATATCCGGGGTGGGCCGGAACGCCACCGGGATCAACTGGCTGGTTTCGTCAATCGCCGCGTCGATGAGAAACTCCCTGGTCTCCAGCCGGCCTTGCTCACACACCACCATCGTGCCCGCGGCGAGATCACCCAACCGCTGAAACTGCCGCGTGAACAGCATCGAAAAGACACCCGGAAACCAAGGGGGTAAAAGGTCGGCGGACCGCAGCACATTCCGCAGAATCGCCTGCTGTGCGTTGATGGGCAGGCCCGTGCGGGAGACCGTGCGCAGTCCCATGGCCCGCTTGCCGACCGTACGTCCGTTCCAGAATGTCTCTTGGACTCCGCCATAGCCCCAGAAAATGAGAAACGTCAGAAAGAGCACCGGCCCGGCGACCGTCATACCCAACCAGCCCAGTGTCATCCATAACACTGTGATCAGCACGGACATGATGACACAATCGACGGCAAACGCGACACCACGCGCAAAAGGCCCCGCCAGGGCGAAGTCGAACGAGACGTTCTCTGGCGTAACCACGCGCACCGTTGTGTCGCGCGCCACATGCGTCGAGAGGCTCTGGACCATCAGGCAACTGGACTCCGGTCGAACAACCTCCTGCTGGGACCCCGCACCACATCCGCAGGCGGGTTCACGACTTTACAACCAGGCACCCCGCCATGATGTCATGCAACGCCTGGCGACGCTTTGTGAATGGCTGCATCAAGTAGCCAATCAGTATGACAATTGTGGAGACAAACTTGCCAAAGTGCCGGCCCGTCGCCCGGCCGAAGCTGATCCGGTTGCCGTCGAGATCCGTCACGACCAGACCGATGGCTCGCTTGCCGAGTGTCGCCTGATGGCGCGACGACTCCTGCAGCGCAGCATACAGCCATCCAATCACAACTCCCACTACGTTCACAATGGCCTGTTGCTCGACCTGACTACCTACCCCGGACGTCCCAACCGCGAGCCCCATCAGGAACCCCAGGATCCCCGTGATGATTCCATCGATAAAAGCCGCCGCAAAACGCGCAGAGAACGTGCCGTATTCCAACTGACCGGGCCGTTTTCGCTTTTTTCCCGCAGGGACAAACGATTCATCCAAGTCCGTTTCCGGTGCGGCAAACGGATTGACATCTTCATCGTCTGCGTAACGATCCCGCGACATGCCCGCTGCTCCTGAGTGCTTGAATTGACATCGACATGCAAAACCGAACGACATGCGCAACCATTCGCCTGCCGCTGCCGACACGGAACCGGAGTTGAGACCATCGGAGAACCGTCGGCCGCAACCCTTCCCTGCTGATCGGAAGGACAGCGGGTCTCAATCTATATTCGCGGCGGCTGCCCGGCAATCTTGGCCCGACCAAAATTCAAGTTCCGCTTCTGGTCCACCCCTCTCTGTCGAGTTCCGCAAACGAGAGGCCTGCTCTCAAATACGTCGCCCGCCGGTACCCCCAATGAGCGCCTGACCGAAGAGGGAATTGGGGTTATGTCGCCCGGCATTGGGCCGAGTGTGGTCCTGTTCACAGACTTGGCCCGATCGCTAGCCGAAACTCTGTTGCAAAGGCCGTCGGGCCAGATTTCGAGTGTCGAAAGAATTTCGCGGCCGCTCATGGCTCTCCAAGGACATACGATGCGCAAATGGAATGGACTCGTGTGGGGAGCGCTGGCATTAGTCATTGTGATCTCAACGCGACTGGCCGTCTCTGCCGGTCCCACAATTACACTCGGCCGCAATGTGGCCGCCAGTGAACGAGTGGCGGTCGGTCTCGTGGATCACTCTGGTTGGGATCAGCTGCTGAAGAAATACGTCGACGATCGGGGGCTGGTCGACTATGCCGCCTGGAAGGCAACCGCGGCCGACGTGCAGACACTCGACGAGTACACACTCCGCTTGTCGGCCGCCGCATTTCCCGCCAACGCTTCACGCGACGCGCAACTGGCGTTCTGGATCAACGCGTACAATGCCGTCACCGTGAAAGGCATTCTGCGGGAATACCCGACGACCAGCATTCGCAATCACACGGCAAAAGTCTACGGCTATAACATCTGGCAGGACCTGAAGCTCATCGTGAATGGCAATTCCTATTCGCTGGAGGCCATCGAACATGAGGTCTTGCGAAAAATGGGGGAGCCCCGCATTCACTTCGCCATCGTGTGCGCTTCGATCGGCTGCCCACGGTTGTTGAATGAAGCCTACACGGCTGACAAACTGGATGCACAACTGACGCTGAACGCGAAAGCGTTCTTTGCCGAGGCCTCGAAATTCCAGGCGGATGCGAGCGCGGGAACGATTCAGATATCGCCCATTCTGAGCTGGTTTGCCCAGGACTTTGGGGCGAACAGCGCCGCGCAGATGAAGACCATTGCGCCATATCTGCCTGCAACCGCACAGGAACTGGCCAATAGCGGCATAGCCCGCATTTCGTACCTGGACTACGACTGGGGTCTCAACGATCGCTCGGCACCGGGATCGCGATGAACAGCCTGATCGTTTCCGCCCCACTGCAGTCGGTCCACACCGCTGATTGCGATCCTCTTGGCAAATCTCCAGCGCCGAGCGATGTCGCGAATAGATCGAACGGCCCAATCTTCCTACCATGGACCGGCAATGCCTTCAGGCAGTTCTCAAGCGACGTCAGGTAGTCGCTCCCGGCTGCAGTCAGCGTTCTTGTTCCCAGATACGCCGTCGAGTTCACGAGCCAAGATACGACATCACCGAGCAAGGCAGAATTGAATATTCATGGTTGAGTTGACGCTTCTTCGTTCCGGGAATCGGCTGGCCGATCCACGTCAGCAGGTGGCACTGCTGGAATCTGATGAACGGACCCCCGACTTTCAGAGTGTGCTGGCTGATCATGGCCACGACGCCTTGCAGGCGCGCGGTCTGGACGTCCTGCAAGTGAATGTGGGCAAGGTCTGCAATCAGACCTGCACCCACTGCCACGTCGACGCCGGGCCGGATCGCCGCGAAAGCATGTCCGCAGAAGTCGCCGACGCCTGCCTTCGCTTCCTGAACGATGCCCAGATCGGCACGCTGGACATCACGGGAGGGGCACCCGAAATGAACCCCCAGTTCCGCCGACTGGTGAGAGAAGCTCGTGCGTTGGGCTGCCGCGTCATTGATCGCTGCAATCTCACCATCCTTGTCGCTGCGGGCTTTACGGATCTGCCCGAGTTCCTTGCTGAAACGCAAGTGGAAATTGTGGCGTCGCTCCCCTGTTACCTGGAAGCCAACGTCGACAAGCAGCGTGGCGACCGAGTCTTTCAGCGTTCGCTGGAGGCTTTGCGACGATTGAACGCTTGCGGGTACGGGCAGGCAGACTCACCGCTCCGGCTGACGCTCGTCTACAACCCGACGGGTTATTCCCTGCCCCCGGCGCAAGAGAAACTGGAAGCCGACTATCGCCGGGAACTCCGCAGCCGCTATGGCATCGAGTTCACGCAACTGTTCACCATCACGAATATGCCCATCAGCCGCTTTCTGGTGGACTTGTGCGAGCACGGGCAGTACGACGCCTATTTGTCCAAGCTGGTGCAGGCGTTCAATCCCGCGACGATTGACGGGCTGATGTGTCGCTCGATGTTGTCGGTTGACTGGCAGGGGAATTTGTACGATTGCGACTTCAATCAGATGCTGGAACTGGGCGTCGCCGGCCTCGCCCGACGGAACATCGCTGATCTTGATGTCGAATCCATCGCCGCATTGCGAAATCGACGCGTGGTGACGGGGAAGCACTGTTTTGGGTGCACGGCAGGGGCCGGCTCCAGTTGTTCGGGAAGTCTCCAGTAACGGGATTCCATGTCTTCTTCGCCTGAGACCACAGTGAAGTCTTCCAGGAACTGGACGAAGCTCCTCGTGCTGGCCGCAATTGTCGGTGCGGCGGCGGTGTTCTACTTCCAGTTTCGCGACTCGTTGACCCTGAGTGCGTTGGCACAAAAGGAGTCCGCGCTGCGAGGCCTGCAGCAGACTCAGCCAGTGCTGGTGTATGGCGTGGCCTTTGCGATTTATGTGGCGGTCACCGGGTTGTCGCTGCCCGGGGCGGCGGCGTTGACCTTGCTTTGCGGTTGGTTGTTCGGGTTCTGGCGCGGCGTGCTGCTCGTGAGCTTTGCCTCCACTGCCGGAGCCACGGTCGCGTTTCTGGTCAGTCGTTTTCTACTGCGGGACTCGATCCAGCGGAAGTTCGGCGACCGTCTGGCCACGTTCAATCGTGCTTTGGAGCAGGAGGGGGCGTTCTACCTGTTCATGCTGCGGCTGATCCCCGCTGTCCCCTTCTTTGTGATCAACGTCGTGATGGGACTCACTCCGGTGGGCGTATCGACGTTCTGGTGGGTCAGTCAACTGGGGATGCTGCCTGGCACGGCGGTATATGTCTATGCCGGAGCCAGTGTGCCTGATCTTAATACGCTGGCCCAAAAAGGGGCCACGGGAATCCTGTCACCACAACTGCTGATTGCGTTTGTCCTGCTGGGACTCTTTCCGCTGCTGCTGAAGAAGGTCATCGCCATGTTCCGACCAGCAGCCGCTGGCACCGCTGGCGCGGCCGAATCGACACCGCCTGTCGGTCGCAATTAAACCACAACGATCGGCAGTGGGTTGGCCAGTGAGCCCAAACCAGGTTCCGCTGCTTCATGCGTGAGTACGCCGTCCGGTTGGCAGCCGTCAGAACAACTCCGAGAGGTCTATCATGTCAGTGCTCGTCCAGCTCCAACCGTATGATCAGCACAATCAGCAGTTGGAAGCACACGTTCATCCTCCCGGCTGGGTCAACCCGACCCCCAACGGACGCTACAACCTGGTGGTGGTTGGTGCCGGGACAGCCGGGCTTGTCGCCGCGGCAGGGGCCGCTGGGCTGGGGGCCAAGGTGGCACTCATCGAGCGTGAGTTGATGGGGGGTGACTGCCTGAACGTCGGCTGCGTCCCGTCCAAAGGGCTCATCAGTGCGGCAAGGGTTGCGCGAACCGCGCGGCAGGCGAAAGACTTTGGGATTCAGGTGCCGGACGGTATGCAGGCGGACTTTGGACTGGTGATGGAGCGGATGCGGCGTCTGCGAGCGGAAATCAGTCCCAATGACTCAGCGGCCCGCTTCCGCGAACTTGGCGTGGATGTCTATCTGGGGGGCGGACGTTTCACCGGTTCGCACACCGTCCAAGTGGGCGAACAGACGCTGCAGTTCCGCAAGGCGGTCATCGCCACGGGTGCCCGCGCGGCGGCGCCGCCGATTCCGGGACTGGACCAGATTCCGTATCTCACCAACGAGTCGATCTTCTCGCTAACAGAACGCCCGCGGCGACTGGGGATCATCGGTGCGGGGCCCATCGGCTGCGAACTGGCCCAAGCCTTTGCGAACCTTGGCACACAAGTGACGCTGGTGGAGGCCACGCATGGCGTACTGCCACTGGAGGACCAGGAAGCCTCGGAGATTGTCCGGAGCTCGCTGCAGAGTGATGGCGTCCGGCTGCTGTGTTGCGGCAAGGATTTGAAACTGCGCCAGGAGAATGGCGAGATTCGACTGTCTGTGGATTCACATGGTCAGCACTACGACGAAGGCGTTGATCAGTTGCTGGTGTCCGTCGGCCGCGCACCGAACGTCGAGAACCTGGGACTGGAAGCAGCAGGGGTGACTTTCGATCCGCGAACCGGAGTCCAGGTGAACGACCGGTTGCAGACGACCAATCCGGATATCTTTGCCGCCGGAGACGTCTGCTCGAAGTACAAGTTCACGCACGCAGCCGACTTCATGGCCCGAATTGTCATTCAGAACGCACTCTTCATGGGGCGCGCGAAAGCCAGTGCGCTCCTCATTCCCTGGTGTACGTATACCAGCCCTGAGATCGCGCATGTGGGACGCTACGAGAAGGACGCCCATCAGGACGGCATTGCCTTCGACACGTACATCCAGCACTTCTCAGAGGTAGACCGGGCCATTCTGGCCGGTGAGACGGAGGGGTTTGTGAAGGTTCTGACCCGTCGAGGGACCGACCAGATTCTCGGTGCCACCATCGTCGCTCCGCATGCCGGCGACCTGATCTCTGAGATCACCGTCGCAATGAAAAACGGACTCGGCCTCAAGCAGTTGGGCAGCACCATTCACCCGTATCCGACGCAGGCAGAAGCCATCCGCAAACTGGGAGACCAGTTCAACCGGACGCGGTTGACTCCGTTTGTGAAGTCGCTGTTTCGCAAGTGGCTCGCCTGGACACGTTGAGAACAGCCTTCCTGCGTACCCTGTATGCCGTACGGCGTACGCTGCGTGACGATGTTGCCCGTCTGGCCGCCGTTGGCAGCCGCAGCAACAATTGCCGATCGGCGGCAGGCGACCACCAGCCGCCGCGGGGTGATTGTGCGGCCCGCATCGCATTCCAGACCCCGTCGTGATTGAACAGGA
>JBGSIP010001001.1:0-6249 GCA_041742495.1 Planctomycetaceae bacterium | reverse complement strand
GTGGGGCCAGCGGAGGTGGTGCGGACAGCGGCGTGTGTGGAAATTCGCCGCGGGCAATTGCACTTCTTCATGCCGCCGGTCGATCTTCTGGAGGATTACATCGATCTGATTGCCGCTGTCGAGGCGACGGCCGAGCACCTGCAGATGCCGGTGGTGATTGAAGGCTATCTTCCGCCGCAGGACCCGCGACTGGAAGTACTGAAGGTCACGCCGGACCCGGGGGTGATTGAGGTCAATGTGCCGCCGGTGGAGACGTGGGACCAGTTGGTGAACAACACCACGCTGTTGTACGAGGAGGCCCGGCAGTCGCGGCTGGGAACTGAAAAGTTCGATCTGGATGGCCAGCACACGGGGACCGGCGGGGGCAACCATGTGGTGGTGGGGGGCCGCACGCCGGCGGACAGTCCGTTTCTGCGGCGGCCGGATTTGCTCAAGAGCCTGATCGGCTTCTGGAACAACCATCCGGCGCTCTCGTATTTGTTCAGCGGAAAATTCATCGGTCCGACGAGTCAGGCTCCGCGGGTCGACGAAGGTCGGCAGGACGCGCTCTATGAACTGCAGTTGGCCTTTGAGCAGGTCCCGCCGGCCGGACAGGCGTGTCCGCCGTGGGTGGTCGATCGCATTTTTCGCAACCTGCTGGTGGACTTGACCGGCAATACGCACCGGGCGGAGTTGTGCATCGATAAGCTATATTCTCCCGATTCCAGCACGGGTCGGTTGGGGCTGGTGGAGTTTCGCGGATTTGAAATGCCGCCGCACGCGCGGATGAGTTTGACGCAGCAGTTGCTGATTCGGGCGCTGATTGCGCACTTCTGGAACCGTCCGTACGACCAGCCGCTGGTGCGGTGGGGGACGCGGCTGCACGACCAGTTCCTGCTGCCGCATTTTGTGTGGCGGGATCTGGAAGACGTGCTGGCCGAGTTGCGCGGCGGAGGATTCCGCTTTGATTTGGGGTGGTTCGCACCGCACTTTGAATTCCGTTTTCCGTTTATCGGAGACCTCGATCAGGTCGGCGTACATGTGCAGTTGCGCGAAGCGATTGAGCCGTGGTATGTTCTGGGGGAAGAGCCCGGGGGAGGGGGGACTGCGCGGTATGTCGACTCGTCCGTTGAGCGGCTGGAGGTGAAGGCGACGGGGTTGCTCGATGGCCGCTACGTGCTGGCCTGCAACGGTCGCCGCCTGCCGCTCGCTCCAACGGGGACCGCTGGGGAATTCGTGGCGGGGGTGCGGTATCGCGCCTGGCAGCCGCCCAGTTGCCTGCACCCGACGATTCCCATTCATTCGCCGCTGATTGTGGAGGTGATTGACAGTTGGAACCGGCGTTCGATCGGGGGGTGCACGTACCATGTGGTGCATCCGGGGGGACTCAGCTACGAGTCGATGCCGGTGAACAGTTACGAAGCTGAGGCGCGTCGGATGGCGAGGTTCTTCCGAAGTGGTTATACCTCCGGTTCCCTGGAGATTCCGCCGCTGGAAATCAATCCGGCATTTCCGACCACCCTCGATCTGCGCCGTCCGGTGAACTCTCGATGACCTCTCCGCCAGCCCGACCTGAATCGCCGATTGCGCCGGTGGATGGGTCGCTGTTTGACCGCTATCGGCCGTTGACGGGAATCTACGATGAATTCCGCTCGGCCGAAGGGCTCAACCGGTTTCCGTGGCAGGGCATGGTGGATAGTCTGGTCAGCGTGGGCAGTGCCACTCTGAAGGCGCGGTGGAATCAGGCACAAAAACAGATTGCCGAAGACGGGGTCACGTTTAACCCGTATGGGGACGATCATTCGCGGCCGTGGCTGCTGGACCCGCTGCCGCTGGTGCTGGACGAACCGCAGTGGAATCGTCTTTCGGCCGGGCTGTCGCAGCGGGCACGCCTGCTGGAACTGGTGCTGAAGGATCTGTTTGGCCGGCAGCATCTGTTGCGCGAACACGTCGTGCCCCCGGATGTGCTGTATGGCAATCCGAGCTACTTTCCCGCGTACCACGACATGTACGCGCACGATCAGTTGCGAATGCTGATCTATGGCGTGGATCTGGCGCGCAGCCCGACTGGCGAATGGTGGGTGACCGGGGATCGCACGCGGTCGCCGTTTGGGCTGGGCTATGCGCTGGAAAACCGGGTGGTGACGTCGCGGATGCTGCCGGAGACCTTCCGGGATACGAAGGTGCTGCGTCTGGCTCCGTTTTTCGTGACGCTGCAGGAGACGCTGCGTGGACTGGCGCCGCGGTTCAAGGACAATCCGCGGATTGTGTTGTGGACCAAGGGGCCCAAGAGCAATTCCTATTTTGAGGATGCGTACCTCGCGCGGTACCTGGGCTATACGCTGGCCGAGGGGGACGATCTGGCGGTTCGCCACAATCACCTGATGCTCAAGACGCTCGGTTCGTTGCTGCCGGTGGAAGTGTTGCTGCGACGACTGGACGATGAGGACTGCGATCCCGTCGAGTTGCGGCCCACGTCATCCTCCGGTGTGTCGGGACTGCTGGATGTGCTGCGGCAGTCGAACGTGGCGGTGGTGAATTCGCTGGGCAGCCGCATTGTGGAATCGCCGATTCTGATGGCGTTCTTGCCGAATGCCTGTCGCTATCTACTGGGCGAGGAACTGCAGGTTCCGTCCGTGGCGACATGGTGGTGCGGTGAGCGGTCGAAACTGGACTATGTGCTGGCGAACTTTGACCGCTTGCTGATTCGCCACGCTTATCGGGTGGGCGATTTCCCGCCGTTTCATCCGGCCACGATGTTGGCCGAGACGCGGCAGCAATTGATCGAGCGGATCAGAGCGAGGCCACAGGCGTTTATCGCCCAGGAGCAGATTCAGCGCAGCACAACTCCCGTTTGGAACCGGGACCAGTTGGAGCCGTGGCGGCTGGCGATGCGGACGTTTCTGACGCCGCAGGGAGATGGTTTTGTGACGCTGCCCGGGGGTCTGGCGCGTGTCTCCGCGGACGCAGATTCGCTGGACGGCGTGATGTCCGCGGGTGAGCGCAGCCAGGACGTGTGGGTGCTGACGCAAAACACCGTCGAAGATGTCTCGCTGCTCCCCTCGAACACGCAGCCAATTCCGCTGCGGCGGACCGGAGCCGAACTGCCGAGTCGGGTTGCCGATCACCTGTACTGGCTGGGTCGGTACGCCGAGCGGACCGAATGGACGGCGCGGGTGCTGCGGGTGATGTTTTTGACGATTACCAGCGAAATCGATGAATCGGCCAGTCGACGGCCGCTGCTGCAATTGCTGGTGCAACAGGAACAGTTGCCCGCGGTCGACAATCTCGCGGTGCTTAGCCGCAGCATCGACCAGTTGCAGAAACTGGTTCCCAAGTCGATGCTCGATGCGACGCGACCACGAGGTTTGCGGGCATCGATGCAGTCTGTGGCGCGCACGGCATCGGTCGTGCGGGACCGCATTGCCGTGGACATGTATCGCAGTATTCGGCGGGTCGAAGAGCTGTGCGATCCGTCTGCGGAGTTTCGCTGCCGGGATGTGGGTGGGGCGCTGGTGTGGCTGGATGAAGTGCTGACCGAGCTGTTGACGTTTGGCGGGCTGGCTGCGGAGAGCATGGTGCGAACCATCGGCTGGCGGTTTTTGGACATGGGGCGGCGACTGGAACGCGCCACACAGACGGCGGCCTTGCTCAGTGCCACCGCGGTCCACGCGGAGCACGATTCGCGGTCGGTCATGGAGATGGTGCTGCGGATCAGTGACAGCCTGATGACCTACCGCACGAGGTATCTGGCGACGATGCAGCTGCCGCCGGTGCTCGATCTGTTGATGACCGACGAGACCAATCCCCGGTCCATTGCCTATCAGTTGGCGGCGCTACTGGAACACGTGGAACAGTTGCCGCACAGCGAGAAGCAGGTGAGTCGCAATCACGAGCAGGTGATTGCACTGTCGCTGACGACGGCGATGCGCGTGGCCGATGTGTTTGAATTGGGCCATGTCGATGCGACGTCGGGTCGGCGGGAAGGGCTGTACAAGTTGCTGCTGCGCGTCGCGATTGAGCTGCCGAAACTGCACGATCTGGTTTCCGGCCGCTTCTTGACCCATGCCGGGTTGTCGCGGCACTTCAGTTCGGCCAAGGTCACGGAGACTTGAATGGCGGCCACGAACGGCAGTCATGAACGGTGGCCTCGAAACGGCGGGGACGGGCAGCGATGAATTACAAGGTGACACACATAACAACGTACGGGTACAGCAGCCCGGTCAGCGTCTGTCACAATCAGGTCATGCTCGTTCCGCGCGACGGGGACCGCGTGCATTGCCCGTGGCATCGGCTGACAGTGCGGCCGACGACGACAGTGAGTGACCGGCGGCAGGACTCGTTTGGGAACTACGTCAACAGTTTTTCGATCGAAGAGAATCACCGGCAGTTGCAGATTACCGCCACGTCGCGGGTGTCGATTCAGCCGTCGGGGGTGACGGCAGCCTCATCGTCGCCGGGGTGGGAGAGCGTGGCGGCCGGCATCGCGGGACGCAGCGATCCGGAGTGGCTGTCTTGCTGCCCGTTTGTGTTCGATTCTCCGCGCGTGCGGGCACGTGCTCCGTTTGAAATGTATGGGGCACGGGCGTTCGTACCCGGACTGCCGATTCTGCAGGCTGCCCTGGCACTCACCCGGCAGATTCACACGGACTTCAAATACGACACCAAAGCGACCACCGTCGACACGACGACCGAAGCCGCGTTTGAGCTGCGAAAAGGGGTCTGCCAGGACTTTGCGCATGTGATGGTTGCGACTTTGCGATCGTTGGGCATTCCGGCCCGGTATGTCAGCGGCTATCTGCGTACGGAGCCGCCGGCGGGCAAACCGCGGCTGGTCGGGGCCGATCAGTCGCATGCGTGGGTGAGCGCGTACTGCGGGCCGGACCTGCAGTGGGTTGATCTCGATCCGACGAATGACTGTCTCTGCTCGACCGATCACATCCCGATTGCGTTCGGGCGTGACTATTCCGATGTGGTGCCGATTCGCGGAGTGTTTCTGGGCGGCGGCAATCACACGATCACTGTGAGCGTCGACGTTTCGCCGCTCGACGAGTAAGACCCGGCAAGTTGCGCCGAAGTGCGACGCGCGGCTACCGAGCCGATTGCTGGCTGGCGAGCAACGTGGTGAGGCGTTGCACGCGGCGGTCGATGGGGTCCATCGCCCGGTGCCAGAATTCTGGCCGGGTGATGTCTTCGCCCCAGCAGTCGGCAATCGCCTGTTCGGAAGACTGACGACCAGTGGCCAGGAGGAACGCCTGCAGCCGGGCCGGAAACGTGGCGCGATCGGTGCGCCCTTTCTCGAAGATGGCCTGCGAAAGAAGGTACCCGAACGTGTACGGGAAGTTATAGAACGGTTCGTCGCCGATATAAAAATGCAGTTTGGAGGCCCAGAACAGCGGGTCCCAGCCGTCGTCGGCAAGTTGATCAAGAAACGCCTCGCGCTGGGCGGCGACCATGCGCTGTGAGAACTCTTCCGCCGAGAACTCTCCGGTGCCGATTTCACGGTAGAAGCGATCTTCAAACAGGAAGCGGCAGTGAATGTTCATCATGAACGCCACGGCATCCTGCAGCATCTGATCGAGAATGGCGAGTTCCGTCTGCACGGCCGGTCCACTGGCCAGCACATGTTCGGTCAGCACGGCTTCGCAAAACGTCGATGCGGTCTCTGCCAGGTTCATTGGATAGTCCTGCAGCAGGACTGGTTCGTTTCGCAGAATCCAACTGTGATAGGCGTGGCCGAACTCGTGGGCGAGGGTGGAGAGCGAATCCTGGGAGTCGGTATACGTCATGAAAATGCGCGTGGATTTTGTGCCCGGAAACGAAATACAGAAAGCCCCCTGCCGTTTGCCGGGGCGGTTTTCGGACTCAATCCAGCCTTGTTGCGCGGCGTGGCGGGCGAACTGACCCAGGTCCGGACTGAAGCCATCGAAGGCTGCGAGCAGAAACCGAAAGCCGGTTTCCCAAGTGACCGTGGCGGCGTCCTGCCATTGCGGGACGGCAGGCGGCAGATCGAACCACGAGAGTCGGTCGACGCCCAGTGCCTTGGCTCGGGCAGCCAGGTAGGGGAGCAAGATGTCTTTGCGGTCGGACACGGCCTGCCACATGGCGGTGAGGCTGGCGCGTGACAGGCGATTGCGGAGCAGCGGCCAAGCGAGGTGGTCGTGGTGCCCGGCGTGCCGGTAACGGACCAGACGCCCACCGGCAATGTGCGACAAGGCTGCGGCTGAGGCAGAGGCCAGACCCTGCCAGGCATGTTGGAGGGCAAAGAAG
>JBGSIP010001000.1:0-1762 GCA_041742495.1 Planctomycetaceae bacterium | reverse complement strand
GCGGACCGCCGCCAGCAGCAGGGAACCGACGGCGATCAGGCCTTGGCAGCGACTTTCTTACGGAGAATGTAGACGACGTCTTCCGTGTCCTTGTCGACCTTGATGGGGTCTTCCACGTCGTAGGCAAAGTCGTACGTTTCGACGAGTTCCCAGTCTGGCACCTTCTTGAACAGCGACGTCATCTGGCCGCGCGTGTAGCAGCGGAAGGTGGTCTGGTCTTCAATCCGGAACTGCTTGGTCGGCGTGTAGACGTCGTAGGAAAACCCAATCTGCTCTTGCCGGGCTTTGGGGTCGTAGCTGATGGACCACAACCGCGTGTTGACGGTGAGATTGCCGCGGCGAGCCGACCACTCTTCTTCGGCTTCGTACTCTTCGAGGCAGTCGTCGGGCAGCAGATGCAGGCCCAGGATAAACAGTCCTCCCGGGACAATGGCATCCGCCATGCACTGCAGGTGAGCGACCGCCAGCTTTTCTGTCTGCAGGTGACGGAAGCTGTTGATCATGTTGAAGCCGGCGTCGAAGGGCTTGGCGACCTGGAAGTTGGCCATGTCACCCACTTCCGCCGTGGGCTTGTGACCGTGCTTGATCAGTCGCTTGTTGCAGAACTCGACCGCCTTGGCGTTCAGGTCATTGCCAGCCACGGTGAACCCGGCGTCGGCCAGCTTGTAGAGCAGACGTCCCGTGCCGCAGGCTGGCTCGAAGAGCCGCTTGACTTTCTTCTTGCTGAACTTGGCAAAGCAGGCCTGCAGAAAGTCGAATTCGGCTTTCCAGTCCGAACCGAAGATGAGGTCGTAATACTTGGGATAGTCGTACAAATGCCCCTGAATCACTTCCATCCGTGCCGGCTCCTCGACTCGCTGGACGCCTCCGTGGGCCCGAGCATCGCATCCACGCACGCGACCTCCCCACTCCGTGTCGCGAGACCGTAGTCCGGCGCTGCGAGAAACGCAACAAAGCGGCTGCAGCGCCCCATCCGCACAGGTCGGCGGCAGCCGCGAGCATCGTCAGCGTTCACCCGGGGCTGCCGCCCTGTTTGCCGATGGCGGTTTTGGTAGACTCTGTCGTCAGCGCCGCGGCGGATTTTCGCCAGAATCTGTGTCCGCTCTGCGGTGTGGCTCTCGCTGCACAGTCAGCCGTTGCCCCGGTGGGCGGGGTTTCCGTTTCGACAAAACCCGGAGGCAACATGTCTTTCCGAATGGTGGCTTGTCTGCTGGGCCTGCTGCTGGCGTGCGCTTTGGCGGTCCCCGCTCAGGAACCAGCCCGCGCGGAACCGTTGGCCCTCGTGGAACCTCTGGGAAGTGCGGCCCCGGCCAAGAATGCCGGATTGTTTGTCGGCGTGAGCAAGTTCACCGACGATCCTCAGCTCGCTTCGCTGCCGTTCTGCACGGAAGATGCGGTGGAGACGGCGTACGCGTTTGTCGTGGAACTCAATCTCGTCCCGCCCCAAAATGCCGTGCTGCTCATTGCCCAAGAGCCGACGCGTCCCGCCGTGGTGGCCCATCTGGCCACGCTCAAGCAGCGTGGCGTGACCGTCCAGTCGCCCACGCGAACCCGCATTCTCACCGAATGTCGGCGGCTCTCCGGCATTTCTGATAACGGTGCCAATTTTTTGGTGGTGACGCTCAGCAGTCACGGCTTTGAACTGGAGCGCGCCGCCTATGTGATGCCCTCGGATGGAACACGCGACTTTCTCGCGCAGACGGCCGTGGCGCTGGACACGTTGGATGCCGACATTCAGAAATGCAAGGCGGGGCACAAACTG
>JBGSIP010000999.1:0-3191 GCA_041742495.1 Planctomycetaceae bacterium | reverse complement strand
GACTGGCTGACCGGGATGGCGGGTGCCGACTGTGCCGGCGGAGCGGTGGCGACGCCGCTGGTCGGCGGCTTGATCATGGCGTTTGATCCGGCGACACGGCAGACGGGATCGACGGGCGATTTTGTGCTGGTCGGCAAGCTGGCGGACATTCCGGCGGGGCAGCAGGCCGTGTTTCTGCCAGTGCGTCAGGATTTGCACGATGCCTGGACGACCATTCCCGATACGTTCGTGGGGGGCATTTTTGTGTCGCGCACGGTCGACGGGCAGGTGCTCGCCTTAAACGCTCAGTGCCCGCATCTGGGGTGTTTTGTGGAGTTTCGCAATCCCGCTGAAGGCTACCTGTGCCGCTGTCACGGGGCCGTGTTTCAGGGGGACGGTGCGCGGAGCAATGACGTCTCGCCGCGGGGTCTCGATCAACTGGACGTCGAGGTGCGGACTGAGGACGAGATCTGGGTACGGTTTCAAAACTTCCGGCCGGCAACTGACAAGAAGATTCCCGTCTGATGAGCATCGGCACGTGGCTGACAGAGCGGTTGGGGATTTCTCCGGCGTGTTGCACTCCGCAAGGCTGGACGGTGCCACGCAGCGCGCGTGTGCGCACGGTGTGTGGGGCGCTGCTGGTGGTCAACTTCATCGTACTGGCCGTGACGGGGGTGTTTCTGGGGCTGGTATTCAGTCCCGGAGCGCAGTCGGCGTGGGAGAGCGTGTTCTACATCGAGTACGTGCTCAACGGTGGCTGGTTCGTTCGGGGGCTCCATCACTTTGCCTCACAGACAATGGTGGTGCTGGCGGCGGTGTTTGTCATGGCGCTGGTGTGGGAGGGTGGCTATCGCGCTCCGCGCGAATTGTCTTACTGGACCACGCTGCTGTTGCTGGTCTGCGTGTTGGGCATGGCCCACACGGGCTATCTTCTGCCTTGGGACCAGCGGGGGTTTCAGGCGGCGGAGGTGTTTACGAATATCGTGAGTGCCTCCCCGGTGATTGGGCCGACGGCGCGGCTGCTCATTCAAGGGGGGCCGGGCAAAGGGACGGGAACCATCACGCGTCTGTATGCCCTGCATGTGATGATCTTTCCGCTGTCGCTGATGCTGCTGGCGGTATTGCATGCGTGGGTGTATCGCCGCGCGACGCAACTGGTGCGGTCCCGTGAGACTGAGACAAAAGCAAGCCCTGCGCGGATTGCCGTCTGGCCGACGATGGTGGGCTGGGTCGGTCTGAGTAGTGCGTTGTTGATCGGGCTGCTGGTTGTGCTGACGGGGATGCACCACGGAGCCAGCTTGACCGCGCCGGCAGATCCCGCGCATCCATTCGCCGCGGCGCGGCCGGAGTGGTACTTCCTGTTTTTGTTCCGGCTGCTCAAGACCGAACTCGTGCAGCAACTGGGGCTGGCGTTTGGTGCCGTGCATCTACCCGGTGCTGTGGCGGCGATCCTGGTGCTGTTTCCGCTGTTGGCTCGCTGGAAGTTTGGTCATGCCTTGAATGTGGCGTTTCTGAGCCTGGTGATGTCTGGCGTGGTCGGCCTCACCGCGGTGGCGATGGTGGAGGATGCACGAAATCCTGACTACCAGCATGCGGTTGAGGTGGCGGAGACGGAAGCGCAGCGGGCGGTGACGCTGGCGCTGGCTCCAGAGGGCATTCCGGTGGAGGGGGCCGTTTCGCTGCTGCGGAACGACCCGTGGATGCAGGGGCCGCAACTGTACGCGGCCCGCTGTGGCTCGTGCCATCCGTATCATGGGCACGATGGGCTGGGGCACGCGGTGGCTCAGCCTTCGGCGGCTGATCTGGGTACGTTTGGTTCCCGGCAGTGGCTGTTTGATGTGCTGGCCAACTATGATCAGGTGTTTGCCAACACGGTTCACGCCACCTGGGAGGGCGAATCGATGGGGGCTGTCTTTCTGGAAGGTGAGATGGCCGAGTGGTCAACTGCCCATCGCGAACTGTTGCGCGATCCCGTGCATCGTCCCGCCATCGACGATCTGATTGAGTTCTTGTACGCCCAGTCGGGACGCGACGTAGGCCAGCCGTCCCCCAGTCCCGAACAATTGGCACGCGGTCGCGAGATGTATGAGTTTGGGGAATGGGGCCCGGAAGACAATCTGGTGGCGTTTGACTACACGTGCATCGATTGTCATTCGCTGCGGCCCGTGGATGGCAGTGAGCCCCTGAAGGCTACGGGAGCGGGACCTGACCTCACAGAATATGCGAGTGCGGCGTGGTTGAAGGACTTCATCCGCAACCCCGCGGGCAAGGCCCACTACGGATACAAGTCGGGGCACAATGCGATGCCGGCTTTCGATGACCGCCAACTCACGGAGCGAGAGTTGAATCTGCTGGTCCGCTGGATGATGGGGGACTATCACCCCGTGACAGATGCTGCGGCAGATTCCGAGCATCGACCTTGAAAAATGTCGTTCTCTCCGATGTGTGGCAGCGAGCAGGAAGGGCGAACATGGGCAACTGGGGACGCGTGTGGAGCTTGTTGTGGCTGGTGGTCCTGGTGGCGGGGTTCTGCGCTGTGCCAGGCCCTGCTGCCGCCGTGTATGCGGCGGAGGTCGGTGCTGGCGAGCGTCCCAATCTGGTGTTGATCATCGCTGACGACATGGCCTGGAACGATTGCGGTGCTTACGGCCACCCTGCCATTCGCACCCCGCGGATCGATCGACTGGCGGCAGAAGGCTTGCGATTCGAGCAGGCCTTCCTCACCACCAGCTCGTGCAGTCCCAGCCGGGCGAGCATGATCACGGGGCGGTATCCTCACAATACGGGTGCGGAACAACTGCACTGGCCGCTGCCAGCGGAATCGCGAACTTTTGTGCAACGTCTGCACGAATCCGGCTATTACACGGCGGCAGCGGGCAAGTGGCATCTGGGCGAGCAGGTACGAGATCATTTTGATCGCGTGTATGAAGCCTCGACCGACGGCTTTGTGCTGCCGACGGCGGGTGCGACGAATGCCGCACCCACAATGGTCGCCGAGCGCCCCAGTGGCTGTGAGGACTGGGTGCTGTCGCTGCGTGAGCGACCTGCCGACCGGCCGTTTTTTCTGTGGCTGGCGGCGATTGATCCGCATCGAGAATACCGGGCCGGAGCACTTGAACCTCCTCATCCGTCAAGCGCCGTGATCGTCCCGCCCCACTTGCCCGACACGCCGGAAGTGCGAGCCGACCTGCAGATGTACTATGACGAGATCG
>JBGSIP010000998.1:0-3366 GCA_041742495.1 Planctomycetaceae bacterium | reverse complement strand
TCCGGATGTTGTCTTCGATCGACGCCGAACTGGGTTTGACGATGAAGTCAAACGCCCCTTCGGCCAGCGCTTCGAGAGTCGAACGGGCCCCGGCCTCGGTGAACGCGCTGAGCATCACGGCCCGCACCGTCGAGCGACGTTCGCGCAGTTTCCGCAACGTGCCAATACCGTCCAGCTCGGGCATTTCCAGATCGAGCGTGATCAGGTCAGGCTTGAGCCGATCGACACGCTCGAGGGCTTCCATACCGTTGGACGCCTGGCCGACGACCTCGACGCCAGGAACCTGTCCCAGCGCGTCGCGGATGACCTTGCGGAAAATCAGCGAGTCATCCACCACGAGGACGCGGATGGGAGTGAGGACAGGATCGGCCACGATCATCTCGTTTTCTAGTGGGGTCGAACAGCATTCATGGAGAGGGGAGCCCTCCCGAGGCACCTCAGGCGGCGGCCTCCTCCATTTCCAGCGCTTTGCCTTCATTCAGCAGTAGCAGCAGCCGATCCTGCAGCTTCACCATGCCACGAAAAAATCGTGTGTCGACCCCAGAGAGGTTGCACGGAGTCTGCTCGATGGCGTCCCCGGTCACGCGGACCACGTCGGCCACGCGGTCGACCAGCAAGCCAACCGCCTCGGACCCCGACGACACGACGATCGTTCGATTGTGAGGCTCTTCGGTGATGTTGTCCGATCCCAGCACGATCCGCAGATCGAGCACCGTGACCACCTGCCCGCGCAGGTTCATCACGCCGCGGACCATCGTCGGGGCATGCATGACCTGCGTGCACTTGGTCTGCCGGTTGATTTCCTGAATCCGCCTGATATCGATCCCGATGAGCGATTCGCCAATGTAGAACGTGGCGTATTCCTGCTCTTCATGACGAACATCCGTCTGGGCATTTACAGACATGACTTCACTTTCTCGTTTGCTGTATCCAAATCTCGCGGGTAGTCACATTTGAGGTGTCGGCTTTCGACGCCCTGTTCGTGATCCGCGCGTCGTCTCGGTTCTCTGCCTGTTCCGTCCGTCTCATCCGGCAGTCGTCACTCGACAACCCGACGCCGCTGCCAATCACGCGCACCGGAGCGGACCGTTCGTGGGGGGAGAACGAACGGTCCACTCACGGGCACAATCACACCAGTACCTTCGACTGTTCCGCCAGAATCCGGGCCACGTTTTCGCTCAGTTGTTCACGGTCCAGCTTGACGAGGTACGTCGTCACTCCCGCCCGATAACCGGCGCGAATGTGATCGTCCTCGGCCAGGCTCGTGACGGCGACCACCGGCATCTTCTTCCACCGCTGGCTGGCCCGCACATGCTGCGTCAGTTCCAGGCCGTTCATGTGGGGCATTTCGACATCCGTCACCAGCATGTCGAAGTGCGTCCCTTCTTTTTGCAATGTTTCCCAGGCGATCTGTCCATCTTCGACAGCCGTGACGTCGTAACCTTCGGTTTCCAGGAATTCACGGATTTTCTTGCGGAAGAAGGGGGTGTCTTCGGCCAGCAGAATCCGCGGCTTGCGGGTATGCACAATCGCCTTGGACTTACTCTCCGGGAACCAACTGGGATTCGACATCATGGCGATGTCATACACATCGATGAACCGCGTGGTGTGCCCTTCGTGGACCAGCGACCCCAGCACCCCACGTTCTGTGAACGTGTTGGTGTCGAGTTCCGCACGAATATCGGCAATGTCCGAGATTTCCGGCGCGATCAAACCCACTTCGCGTTTCCCAGCCCGGAAGACCACCACAAAGACCCGTTCGGTCGCCGGACGCGGGCGGGCATTGATGCAGCGTTCCAGGGACAGCAGCGGCATCGTTCCACCGCGATACTGCAGCAGTTCGTGGCCGCCGACCGAATCGATCTGATCGGTGCGAATCCGCTCGATGCGGGCCACCATTGTCATTGGCACACCAAACTGTTCGTTCGGGTGGTTACGCAGCAGCAGCGTCTTGATCTTCTCGCGCGTTTCTTCTTCGGAAGGATGCCCCTGCTGATCGTCGTCCGATTGCGACATCCCCAGTTCCATGTGGTTCGCGATGCCGACGACGTCCAGAATCAACGCGACCTGTCCATCACCGAGCACGGTGGCACCTGCCAGGCAGCGGCAGTGTTTCATGTGCTGACCCAGCGGCTTGACCACGATTTCTTCTGAGTCGTTCAGGCCATCGACCACCAGCCCGTACCGCTGCTTGCCAGTGGCCACCACGATAATGTTCGTGGCCTTCTGTGAGGAGCGTTCATCGGGGCGACGGCGGCGGGGTGACTCGCCGCGCGGCGTGCGAATGACGTCTTCCAGTCGCACCAGCGGCAACACTTCGCCCCGCAACCGCAGCACTTCGACGTTCTTCACGAACTGAATCGATTCGGCGTAGTCATCGGGCCGCACGCGGACCAGTTCCCGGATATTGACCTGGGGAACCGCAAACCGACGTTCCCCACAATGCACCAGCAGCGAAGGCATGATGGCGAGCGTCAACGGCAGCCGCACAGTGATCGTCGTACCGCGACCAACGGCGGTTTCCAGCTCGATCGACCCGCCGAGCTTTTCAAAGTTGGTTTTGACAACATCCATCCCCACGCCGCGGCCGCTGACGGCACTCACTTTTTCGGCCGTGGAAAAACCGGCGTTGAAGATCAGCATCAGTGCTTCGCGGTCGGGCATCGCGGCAGCTTTTTCGGCCGTGAGAATGCCCTTCTCAACCGCTTTCTTCTTGAGTCGTTCAGCGCTGATCCCACCCCCATCATCGCTGATGGAAATGTTGACCTTGCCGTCCTGGTGGTACGCGCGCAGGTTGATCTTGCCGATGTCCTTCTTGCCGGCAGCGGCGCGCACTTCGGGCGATTCGATCCCGTGGTCCACCGCATTACGGATGAGGTGCGTCAGCGGATCGCCAATCGACTCGATAATGGTCTTGTCGAGTTCGACTTCGCGGCCATCGATGAACAGCTCGCAGTTCTTGCCCAACTGGCTGCTCAGGTCGCGAACCACGCGGGTGAACTTGTTGAACACGTTGCCGACCGGTTGCATCCGCGTCTGCATGATCGTTTCTTGCAGTTCGCTGGTGATCTGGTCGATGCGGGCCCCGACCAGATCGAGCGACCGGCGGTCCCCCGTGCTGATGGCCTGCAACAATTGGTTACGTCCCAGCACCAGTTCCCCGGCCAGATTCATCAATTGATCCAGCACTCGCACCGACACGCGCAGATTGTTGTCCGGAGCAGTCGCTGGAGCATTGCCCAGGGAAATCGGCTTCTTCTCCGTCGGCACTTGGGGGGCGACCGAAGCCGGCGCGTGAGCCACGGGCGGAGTGGCGGGTGGCACAGGTTCGGCCGCTGGCAAAGCGACCGGTGCTGGAGTAACGGC
>JBGSIP010000997.1:0-3343 GCA_041742495.1 Planctomycetaceae bacterium | reverse complement strand
TACATGACTGGTCCGAGTTCGAGTCGCTGAAGGGGGAGTATGTCATTTTCGACTGGAGCGGGAATGACATTTTTGCCGGCATCGACACGCTGACGAGTTACTCACCCGAGCAGCGCGCGGCGTGGAAGGCTGCCGTCAACGCGTTCTACGCCAATCCCTGGAACTGGGCGAGCATCGCCGTCCACTCCACACGCTGGGTCTACGAGCAACGCGGGGAGCAGGCCAAATCTCATACCGCTTGTCGGATGCCACTTTTTGCAGGTTGTTTGTCAGCCTCTAAGGCTACGTCTCCAGCAACTCCTCTGCCTCAGCCGCACAACGGCCTGACCCAACACCTGCTCTCATAGCACCCGGTACAGGATTCTGGGTCAGGTCATGAGAGCTGGCGTCTTATCCGCCTCAACGAGCACGGGACGTCGTTCGTCGGGCAAGTGCAACAGCCGCGGTCATGCCAAGGCGGCTGAACGTTCTCGCACTGCCGAGCGAATCAGGACGCAGAACCGTGGCCATGATGACAACCGTGCGCCGCGGGGCAGCGACCACGACTTGGCTGGATTGGCGGAGCAACTCGGCCGCGGGTAGAATGCCGTCTCCGGCCCGAGGGCATCCCACGTGTGAGGAACTGGAGCACGAGTATGCGATTGAGAAGCGTGGTTTTCATGTTGACGATCGTGACCCTCCCCCTGATGGAATGGCCTCATCGTTCCATCGCTCAACCTCCGCAGGACGCCGCCACGGTCGTCCCAGACACTCCGGCCGAAAGCCCGTTGCAGACGCTGGACTGGCTCGTTGGCAGCTGGACAGTCGCCGGCGGGGAAAGCGGGGCTGAGTTCAGTTGTCACTTCTCAAAGAACAATGCCTTCCTTCTTCGATCTTTCACGTTTACGGCCACCGCGTCGCAGTCGCCAACTTCGGGCATGCAGATCATTGCCTGGGATCCAGCGGCCAAAAGTGTTCGATCGTGGACGTACGATTCGGACGGTGGTTTCGGCGAAGACACTTGGACTCAGAATGGCAATCGATACACACTGCGATCAGTCTACACATATGCTGATGGCGGCAAGGCATCGATGGTCAATGTGGCCACGCTCATTGACAGTGATCATTTCAGCTGGAAGTCTGTGCAACGAGAGATTGACGGTGAGCTCCAACCTGATCTGGAAGAAATCGTCTTTGCTCGCGAGGTGGCCGTGCAAAACCAGGCGGAAGGACAATCGCCATGATCCGATTCATCAGTTTTTCTGCTTTTGTTGCATCGTTGGCCGTGGCGATTGCTGCCACCATGCCTGGCAATGCCAAAGGACAGCTACGAGGCGGGCGGGGCGGCGCCCGGAGCGGCGGACATACAGCCCCCAACATTCAACGCCCGGCCAATTCTGGATTCAGCGCCAGTCGCCCCGCCCACACCGGCGGGCTTGCTGAAAGGTCTGGAACGGGAAATCCCGGCGGCGGACGGACATCTAACCTCCAACGGCCAGGAAATAGTGGGGGCATTGGGAACCCTGGCAGTAGCTTTCATCGCCCCAATGTGGAACCTTCCAAGCTGCCGAAAACAGTACCGGGAATTCCCAAGCCTGGAACTACGAAACCTGGCGATCCCAGGCCGGGCGGCGTGACTCGTCCCAATGCTTCAGGCGTCGCTCGACCTGAAACAAGGCCCTCACCTGGCCAACTGAATGACTTTCTGGGCCTCGGGAACGGACCCATTTCCGGCACGGGGCCGTCCGGAGCAGGCCCGATTGTCAGGCCAGATGTAACCCCAGGCAATATTCAAAGGCCAGACAGCCGACCCACGGTTCAGCGACCAAACATCGATCGAGACAATATCGGACAGAGCGGCGACCGTTTCGGCAACCGCATCGGCGACTCAAATCGAGTCACTGTCGGAAGCGTGAACATTGGCAACTCGGTTGACTTCTCAAGCGACAGAAACGCGTGGGTCAACAATATCCATAACTCTGGCAATCAGATTCGCAGCCACGCTGGCAATCGGTTCACCGGTGTCTACGCCAACGGGCGTTACCGATATGGCGTGGTGGGGGGCTACCCGTACTATGCTGGCTGGACCACTTTGGGGCCATACTACGGCTGGAGACCTATCTCGTATGTTGCTCTAGGGACGTTTATTGGTGCCACATGGGCCAATACGACACCGGTCTATTACGCGTATGGCACTGGCGGTAACGTATACTACGAGAACAACGTGGTCTATGTGAATGACCAACCGGCAGGAACGCCTGCGGAATACGCTGCACAGGCGGCGGCGCTGGTGGCAGCGGCTCCTGACGCAACAGACGACACGGAATGGTTGCCTCTGGGCGTGTTCGCGCTAACGCAGGAAGGCGTTGATGACTCGCAAACAATGATTGAGCTTGCCGTCAATAAACAAGGTGTCGTGGCGGGCACCTATTGCAACGAAGCGACTGATGTTTCTCGCGCTCTCAAGGGCACTGTCGACAAGCAGACGCAGCGCGTTGCCATTGGTTTCGCAGATGGCAAAAACAGCTCGCTCGTTCTTGAAACTGGCGTGCAGAATTTGACTCAGGACGAAGCTCCAGGCTTGCTCCACTATGGAGCGGATATGTCCGTGCCTGTGTTGCTGGTGCGTTTGGAGGCACCGGCAGATTCCGCGAACCACTGATATGGGCTCGGTCTGTTATCGCTATTCCGCCCGGTCTTGCCGGGCGGAATAGCGACCTCTCTGGCCAAGACCTGCATCAGACGAAACAACTCCACACCGCGATGTCACCCAGCCAACGGGCGGTGTTCAGGGGCAGTGATAATCTTCGATCGTGTTCGCTGCGGGACAGATCAACTCAACACTCATTGCGTCGTCATTTTTTCAGATACGTAATCCGCGTTGATCTGATGGTGCCGTTAAATGGGAAAGGGGCCTGATCGTAATAGTCCAAGGACACGGGGGAGTCGAGATCGCTCCCGATGTCGAATGTGGCGTTGGAAGTAAAGTGCAGCGACATCGCTCGGGGAACGCGCCCCTCACCAACCACGTTTCCGTTGACTCGCAGGATGACATCCAGAGGTCCGCCGATCTTGTCGACGAGTCTGGACTCCACTTCGATTGTCGCTTTACCAGCCTGTAGAGGTCGGTGTGAGCGAATTTTGGTGCGCTCGACCTCGAAGAGATTGAACTCGTAGCTGAGCACTCCGTCCTTCAGGTAGCAGGTCACACCGCCGGAGAATCCTGCCAAGGCATAGAGTACGCCGTTCGCGTCAGCTGGGGCGTCAACTTCCATCCGCACCAGGCTATCGACCTTGCCGAGCTTTGGCGCAACCGGCTCGGGAATCCCGACCATCGGGCCGTCAAAGTTCCACTCCGTATAGG
>JBGSIP010000996.1:0-1589 GCA_041742495.1 Planctomycetaceae bacterium | reverse complement strand
ATAAGTGTATCAAAAAGCATCGACAGCCAGCCAGTGGCAGAATTTCACGCCAGAGAGCGGCCAGTCTTGCGGGTTAGCCCGCCTATTCCGGCAGACCTCCACCCTCCCACCCGGAGGGGCTGCCTGACTAGAATGTGGGCTGGAAACCCGTCCCGCAGCCGCTGGCAAACTCAACCTCTCTTGCTGCCAGCCAGGAGCCTTCCACGTGTGGATATCGCTGTGGCCAGAGGCCGCCTTGGGGCTGATGCTGATTGTGTTTGGGGTGTTCGCGTTGCGCTGGCAGCGCGCACAGGTCTTGCGGAACAATGCCGATCCGCACGTGACCGCCGAGGACACCCAGTACTTCGATGCGCAAACCCGCCGGCGGACCCGCGTGTCCTGGCTGCTGATGTCGACGGGCGTCCTGCTCCCCGCCTGCAGTGCGGCGCTGGAAATCTGGAAGAATCCGTCGCTGGGCGTCGCCCTCCTCATGCTGATTCTGGTGCAGGTGCTGGCAATTGTGGGGCTGGCGCTATCCGATCTGAATGCGACCACGGGGTACCGCCGCCGTGCGCTGGGCCGCATTGAACAGATCCGTCGGCAGGAAGCCGACTTAGCCCGTCGCGCGGCGGCGATCAAGCAGTACGGTGTCGGCGAGGACTTCTCGCTCAATTGAACGGCGTTCACTGAACCGTCCCAGCCAGCAGGGTTTCTCCGCGGACGGCATCGGTCCGTCCGTGGAACTGTTGTCGCTGACGTCACTCGGTTTCGCGAGGCTCTCCGTCGTGAACGCCCGCGGTCGATTCCGGGAGCCAGCGGCACGCGAAGAACGTCAGCGCCATCAATGCGTAGCCAATCGCAATGCCATAGGCGGGTGCCACGTAGGCACCTGCCACCGGTTGCTGGCCAAGGAGCAGGTAATCGATGATGTTCGCGGGCACCGGACCACTGCCGTACACCTGAAACGCATGGGTCAGTCCCGTGGCGGCACAACAGGCTCCCAGCGTGGCCCACACGGCTGCGGCGCCGAATTGGCGATCGATCAGGCAGGCGGCCATCGCGGAGACGATCACGCAGGTGAAGATGTAGCCGCGCTCCATGCTGATCAGCGCGTGAATGAGAAAGCCGCTGGCATTGGCATCGCGACTGGCGGTGAGCACGGCGTGCAGATCGGTTCCTCCCGCCACCATGAAGGCCCCGGCCATCACCGTCGCGCCCCAGGCGGCAATGGCGGGAAAGAGTCCCAGCGCCACCGCCGGCGCATGAGCTTTGCGCGTGGCCGAAAACGCCTGAGCCGTGATGACCATGCCGATCCATAGCACAATGGCGATACCGGCTTCCATGGGCACCAGTGGCTGAATCACGGGGACCAAGCCGGTGAAACAGAGCCCGGCGATCACCAGCGCGTTGAGCGTGGAATAGCCAGTGCGGGCTCCCAGCTCTTTCCAGCCGGGATGGCCGATATAGATGGTGGTGGGGAAGCAGCTACCGCAGAGAGCGGCGATCAGTGATCCGACGCCGTTGGCTGCTAAAGAGGCTTTTGCCGAATAGCGATCTCCCGCGGCCTCAGCCGATTCAATGTTTTGCAGGCTCCCCATCAGATTAAAGAT
>JBGSIP010000995.1:0-4317 GCA_041742495.1 Planctomycetaceae bacterium | reverse complement strand
CGGGCGAAACTCGCAAGGTATCGGTCCCGTGGGTGCCCCCGGTCGTTCCGGTGCTGGTCCTCACAACGGGGGCGCCCCAGCGGGCACTTCGGCCGACGGCGCAGCCCCCAAACCGAAGGTCGACGATGTGTTCTCGGCGGCCAAACGCCGCTCTCGCCGCGATTCCTAGCCGGTTTGCTGGTGTACAGTAACGGTTGCGGGGGTTGCACCAGTCTCTGGCCAGCACTTTCTACGAATCTCATCCCCCATACTTTGCCTGCCAGTGCCGCGGGAGTACAACGGTTCTCGGCGGCGTCCTTCGGCGACACCGCGTTGGACTGCGAGCTCCGCTCCCCGCGGACCCCATTCAAGTGTGTAGACCCGATGATGAACTCCCTCGCCCTGACAGAAATTCCGACTCTGCCTCCGCGGACCATGATCGTGCCGGAGTCCATGCTGACGGAGTTTTTGAACGCGGCCGGCACGCACGAGTTCCCGATGCAGATTTTTGAAGGGGCACCCGACGGAGAAGTTTACGTCTCGTCAGACGTGCTGGATGCCTTCACCCGCTGGAGCGGTGATACCGACGCCGCCTGATCCGTGCACCGCCTGCAATCACAGGCGGATACCTCCGCCACCCAAATCGCTTTCGTGGCCGGGTTGGCTTTCAAGATAGGTGAAAACGCAAAAACACCCTGCTGAGGGACTTCAGCAGGGTGTTTTTGTTTTTCAGTGCACCGAACGCCAGGCTGCAGCGAGTTCAACCTCGCACTTTCGTGCTCAATTAAAGATCTGGCCGGTGATGCGTTCGGCACCGTTGCGTGTCGCCAGTGAGCTCACGACCTGACGATCGACGGTCTTGGAGATCGTCTGGACGCTGCCATCTGCCATCCCGAAGATCACCAGATCTTCGTGGAAACTGCCAAACGAGAAATACTTGATTGACGGAGCCACCGAACGGTCTTCCCAGTACGCGTTGAACGTCGGCAAACGGGTGGTGAGGGTCGTGTCGTTGGGGTCGATGTCCCGAATGCGGCTGCAGCAACTGTAGCCATCCGACCAGAAGCCAAAGGGGGCTTCGCCCACCAGAAACGTGTAGGTCATCCCATCGGTAAAGTCTTGCGTCTTCACAGCGCTGTTGATGTACATGGACCCGTTGTCCACGGGCAAGGGGGGAAATGGCTGGTTGGTGACGGGATCGATGCCTTCGGGGCGAAAACCGAGATTGGCACGGTATGTCGAAAACGCCACTCCCTGCGGACGGGAGGGGAGCGCCGCGGAAGGGCACACATAGGAATCGATCACCACTTGCGCTGCCAGCAGATTGCTAGTTGGGTTGAACTTGTCCTGTGTGAAGTTAATGCCCGTCACCGCCCCCTGATCCATCTGTGGCAGCAGCAGGGCATGCCAGCCCCAGAAGCCGGCGGTCATCCACTGGTTGAGCGTCAACTCAGCCGGCGTTTCCCCGCCCGTCGGGGCCATGACCTTCACGGGAATGATCGCGGTGTCCGTAAAGTTGATCACGCGATCCACGGGGGGCAGGGGCAGCACGAACGGCGGAATCTCCTGGTTGTCCGGGGTTCCGTCGTTGTCGTTATCGTTGTCGTTGTTGTCGGGTATGCCGTCGTCGTCGTAGTCACCGTCGGCGATCTTGGGGTAGATGAAACCCGACGGAAAGCTGCCGTGCGATTCCAGATAGTTATGGCAGGCCAGCGCGATCTGCTTGATGTTGTTGCGGCATTGGGTGCGACGCGCGGCTTCGCGGGCTTTTTGCACGGCTGGCAACAGCAGCGACACCAGGATGGCGATAATGGCAATCACCACCAGCAACTCGATCAGTGTGAAGCCACGCGGGCGTGAATTCGTCGCCCGTGATCTCGTAACCATCATGCCCCTTGTCCTCTCCAAAAGATTCCGTGGGATCACCTGCCGCCTCATCTCCCGCCGGCCCCATCAGACGCTATCCCGACGTGGTGTGAGGAGCAGCCAGAGTGTGTCGTCTGCTCGATAGGGTCGCCAGGCAGAGTTCGCCGACCGCCATTTTTGTTCAGTATACCAGGGTCCGCGGGGAACTCTCCACTCCGGAGCCCGTGGTCCCCCGGGAAACCCGTCGGCTGATTCAAGACCCGGACAGCCACGACGGCGCGGGAACACCGGTCCCCGCCCGCCGAACCGATGGCCGCTATCAATCTCTGATCGCAGCCCGAAGTTTCGCGGGAATCGGTCGGATCGCGCCGATTTCATACGATTCTCGGCCCGCCCGCGCCGTTTGCTTCCCAGGGGGCTCACGCCTCGGGGCGCACCACGATCTGAGACCCCTCCACCCGCACCACCCGCACCGGAGTCCCGGCCGCCACAAAGCCCCCCTCGCTCACCACGTCCAGATATTGCCCGCCGATCATCGCCTTGCCCGCTGGACGCAGCATCGTGTGTGATTGCCCGGCCGCGTTGAGCAGAAAGTCGAAGCGATGAGCGGCGGGATCGAGTGCGGCCGCCAGTTCCGACGGCACGTCTCCCCCCTCCTGAGCCAACACAGGCGGTTCCAGGAACAGCTCTCGGAACAGCGGGTTGCGTGGCTGGTACCGCCCCAAAAACGACGCCACCACCACCACACCAAACAACGCCCCCAGCAGCGTCGCAAACGTGCGTGCCAGACTGTCCAAGTCCTGATTCGGTTCCAGGTTGCCAAACGTCTGGCTGGCCATCACCAGCGACAACAGCACCAGCAGTCCCCCCGACAGCCCAAACACACCAATCCCGGGGATCACAAAAATCTCGAGCAGAATGCAGATCAGCCCGATGCCAAACAGCACGATCTCCAGCGAACCGGCTGTCCCGCCGAGTACGCGACTCCAGAAGAACACGCCAAAGCAGACCACCGACAAAATGCCAAACAGTCCGGTGAACGTGTGCAGCTCGATGTAGATAAACACAATCGCCAGAAACAGCAGCAACCCGGTGACAAACGAGTTCTGCAGCAGAAACACCATCTCGTCCACCCACGTCCGCTGCGCGGCGACCAGCGACACATCGGGTGCCAGATTCAGCCAGTTACGCAGATCGTCCAGGTCCGAGACTTCCGCGGTCGCAATCTTCAGCTCCACCGCGCGCTGCCCCGTGACAATCAACAGCAAGTTGCCCGCCGTCTCGGGAACCAGCGGACCCTTGATCCAATTGCCATCCGATGCGTGAATTTCCGCCTCGCTCATATACCAGATGCGGCCATCGTCGCGATGCGTTACCTGAAAGACATCCAGATCGGGTAGCACCATTGCCTGCAGCAGCGCATTCGGACGGTTCTTCAACCGGCCCAGCGAATTGAGCGTTTCCTTCAGTGGACTCAGCAGTTTTTCGGGCACCCGTTCAAACTGGCCCCCCTCATCCAGCTCCATCACCAGGGCGTCGCCAATCTGCCCCTCTGGCAGCAGAAAAATGTCGTCGCAACCCAGCGCTGCGATCGCGGCGGCGCTGATCGCCGCGTGAGGAATGAAGGCGGCGGTCCGCACATTCTGCTGACTCAACCCAGAGATCGCCTCCGCCAGATTGGTCCCCGAAAGCAGATATCCACCCGGCGAATCGATCTCAAATATGATCAGATTCACCCCGCGTCCCACGGCCCGTTCGATCTGCCGCTCTACAAAGGCCTCCAGCGGCGCATCAATGATGTCGTTGACCTTGATGACGGCCACTTTGGGGGCTTCCCCGTCCACTGCGGATTCTCGCAGCGATTCCCGCGGCAACCCATAACGTTCGGCGACGTCCGCCCGCGTCAGGCCGGTCTGATGCACCAGAATTCCCATCCCCCGCGCTGCCGCGCCAGAGAACACCCCGGGATCTCCCGCCTCCTTGATCAGCGACACATCCGCAATTTCAATCGGGGAGTTCCGCAGTTCATCCAGTTCCGTTTTGGAAACAGCCCGCTGCTCCTGTCCCCCCGCCGCGTTCCGCAGGCTGATCAGATACACCTGCCGGCTGGCATCGAGCATTCCGTCGACCAGTCCGCGCGACAAACGGGGATTGTGCTGCCGGTCGACAATCGCCTGAATGGCGATCCGGTCGTCTGCCTCGATGGTGATGCCGCGGGACAAATCTCCAATTTGCGCATCAGGATGAACCATTAGCTCGTGACACGCCAGTGCGATGATTGCGTTGGGGCCGGTGAGCTCGGCAGGAATCCAGCCAATCACCCGCACGCGATTCAATCGTGCCGACGTGATGAACTTGGCCAGCCCCAGCACCTGATGCAACTCGCTCTTCGCGGCGCGCAGTTCCAGCACCAGATAGGCCCGCCGATCCTCGGTGGTCGCAGTGTCCTGCAGCTTGAGCGCCGTGTTGCGG
>JBGSIP010000994.1:0-3392 GCA_041742495.1 Planctomycetaceae bacterium | reverse complement strand
GTGCAGTCGAGCTTGCCGGGATAACCTTCTTCGCCATCGGGACTGGAGTAGGTGAATTTCACACCGGGGCCGTTGTCGGTGTCGACATATT
The DNA here is from genome assembly GCA_041742495.1 of Planctomycetaceae bacterium. Taxonomy (GTDB): domain Bacteria; phylum Planctomycetota; class Planctomycetia; order Planctomycetales; family Planctomycetaceae; genus JBGSIP01. The sequence goes on along the minus strand of JBGSIP010000994.1, from coordinate 3,301 downwards.
CGCCCTGCCAGACCACTTTATCGAGACTACGGCCCAGTCCCCCGTGGAGGTGATTTTCGCCGTTGTTGACTGCGACGGAGTACTCCGTCCCATCGACGGTGAACTTGCCTTTGGCAATGCGATTGGCGACCCGGCCGGCGGTGCAGCCAAAATACTGATTGCTCTCCGATTCATAGCCAGCCACGTCATCAAAGCCATTGACGACGTCGGCCACGTTTCCTTTGGCATCGGGGACCAGCAGTTCGGTCAAAGTCGCACCGCGCGTCATGAGCCGGGCGACGACGCCGTTGGCATTGGACAGCGTGAAGCGGTGGACTGCCTCTCCACTGGCGGTGGTTCCGAACGGTTCGACTTCTCCGGCACTCAGCGGCATACAGGCACCCAACATGGCAAATGCCACAGCGATTGGCAGGACAGGTATCCAGCGACAGATCATGGCGATAGCTCCCGGGTTGTCAAAGTGACCAATGAGACAATTGCGGCGGCACGGCGCCGCCGGTTCTGCCAGCAGCGACTGGAATCCTCAGGGCAGGCGGCAGACCGCCGCGCGTCATGACATGCCGTTGGGCATGACCAGTACCTTCATCAGCCCCGGTTCCCCCTTGTACAGCCGGGAAAACCAGGCCGGCCCGTCGGACAAGGGAATACGGGCCGTAATCAGTGGTTCCACCAGAATATCACCGCGCGCCATCAGCGCCAGGCAGGCGGGGTATTCGCCGGCGCTGGCGCAGCTTCCCTGCAGCCGGATTTCCCGCGTCACCACCGACTGCAGCGGCAGTTCAATGTGAGGAGCCAGATTGCCAACAAGTGTGACGGTCCCCCCCTTGCGGCAGCAGAGAATTGCCGTTTTTACGGTCTCTGATGCTCCGACGACTTCCAGCACCACGTCGGCACCACGACCACCCGTGAGCTGCTTGACCGCTTCGACGACGTCCACGCTGCCGACGTGCAGCGTGACATCGGCGCCGAGTTCTGCAGAGAGTTTCAGTCGCGAGGCGTCCTTGTCGATGGCAATGACTCGCGGGCAGCCTGCCCGCCGCAGTGCCTGAATGACCAGTGTGCCAATCATTCCCGCGCCCACGACAACCGCCGTGTCGCCAAGCTTGATGGGGGTGATGTTGACGGCATGCACGGCGACGGACACCGGCTCGACCATTGCCGCGTATTCCAGCGACAGATCGTCCGGCACCTCGAACACGATGTGTTCTGGCACAGCGACCAGTTCCGCGAAGGCACCATGCTGGCGATAGTCGCCACACGACACACCCAGCACGCGGCGGTGGTCACACAAGTTGAATTGCCCGCGCTGACAGAAGCTGCATTTGCCGCAGGAAATCATCGAGTCGAACGTCACCCGCATACCGGGGCGAAATCGGGTGACGCTGGTCCCGACCCGTTCCACAATGCCAGCCGCCTCGTGTCCCATCACCAGCGGCGGAATGCGTCGGCCCGTGCTGCCGTCGTAGCCGTGGATATCGCTACCGCAGATGCCACAGGCCCGTACGCGTACCAGGACCGAGTTCTCGGCCACGTCGGGCTCGGGCATATCAGTCAGTTCCAACTGCTTGTATTCCGTCAGCAACATGGCCTTCATCGCAGTTCCCTTTTTGGCGGCATCAGAGTTTGGCATTCGCGGCGCGGGACGGTATGCGCGGCGGAAATGGCTTTAGACGAACGTCTGCACGGTGGGGACGATCACCAGTTCGGGCACACGAGCCCGGGGGGGGAGCTGGACCACCATTAGCACGGCATCGGCGACATCCTGCGGCTGCAGCATCGTGGCGCGGTGCTCAGCGGTGGGCGCTTTGGGGCGATGTTCCAGAATCGGCGTTTCCACTTCCCCGGGATACAGATTGCACATGCGGATGCCATCAAGGCGAATTTCGTCCCCCAGTGACATTCCTAACCCGGTCGCTCCGAATTTGGACGCGTTGTAGGCCATCCCTCCGAGCGAATAGGCTCGCTTGCCCGAGATCGACGAGATGTTCACGACGACTCCGTCCCGGCGCGCACGCATGCCCGGCAGTGCCCGCTTGAGGCAATTGAACACCCCGGTGCAGTTGATCGCCATCAGGCGATCCCAGTCCTCCGGGGAGAGTTCGTCAAACATCCGACGGGCAATGTTGACACCGGCGGCATTGACCAGCACGTCGACCGCGCCGAACCGCCCCTCGACGGCTGAAAAGAACGCGTCGACACTCGGCCGGTCGGCCACGTCGAGTGGGTGCACCAGCAGTCCCTGCGGCTGCTGGAGAGACTCGGCAAACTCGGTCAGCTTCGACAGCCTTCGACCACCAATCGCCACCTGCATCCCCGCGGCCAAAAGCGACTGAGTGACGGCGGCTCCAATACCCGTCCCGCCACCCGTCACGACCGCTGTTTTGCCCGCCAATTTCATACCGTACTCTCGTTTTCAGACCGTGCCGGTCCTGCCAAATGGAAGTGAGTTCGCGGGGTGCCACGGCTGGCTGGCCCAGCCGTGCTCATGGACATCGCAGTCCTGCCAAATGCAATTGAGTTTGCCAGATCGCCACAACGCAGCACGACGGAACCACCCTGTCAGGCGATTCGCACCGCGCCACAGGCGCGTCGCCAAGCAGAACCGCAGACGTCGGGGAGACGCTTTGATATTCCCAAACCGGCAGGCGAAAGCAAGGAGCCCGCGGTTACCACCCTTGAGACATTTTGCAGCCGGCCATTCCGGAGGGGGGAATGTCACCCGCCGCGACGGGCAAAAGTTGGCCGGCCGGCCGTCAGGCGGAGGCCCGATCGTCCTCGGGAATCAGTTTGGGAATGGGAAGCACCAATCCCAGGATAGACCCGTGCAACCGGGTCAGATCGTCGTAGGACGCTTCCAGGAAGCCCCAGCACGACTTGGGGGGCCGACGACGTAGATAGTCCCGCCCCAGCAGCAACATTTCACGGTCGTACTGTGCCTGGCTGCCCGTGTGGGCATAGCAGCGGCCGGAGAAGCGGCGAATATCCCCGTTGAACTCCGGACTGATGTGGTACAGCTCGTGCAAAATGGTCGTCAGCTTCTCGTCGAACGTCTGATCGAGAAAGCGAGGCAGATAGAACGTCAAGATGTAGAGCTGTTCGCGACCGGCCCGCTTGAGACGTGGGCAGCGAAAACGGCGACCGCGGCGGACCGTTTCAGTGGTGCCGTTCTCAAATCGCAGCGGCGTCAGTTTGGCCTGCAGGCCATACGCGACACGGCGGCGGGCCTGCGCAAACGTTGTGACGACCTGATCCATGTCGACATGGTGGAATTCCGGCAGCCGTTCACAGATGTCGGCGCACA
>JBGSIP010000993.1:0-1806 GCA_041742495.1 Planctomycetaceae bacterium | reverse complement strand
GCGCTGATATGGTGGCTACCCTCCTCGCCGCGCGTGAACTTGGCTTTGATGGTCTCGAAGGGCAAACCAGCAACAACTTCGATCCTGTCTCCCTCCGCGCGGCCAGCGACGAAACCGGCGTCCCCGTCCACGGCCTCGTCTGCGGACACCACTGGAAGATCCGCCTGTCCGATCCCGACCCGGCGGTTCGTGAAGAAAGCCGTCGGCTCCTCGCCGCAGCCCTGCACACCACGCGCGCCGTCAACGGCTCGACGCTCCTGGTCGTCCCCGGCCGCGTGAACGCCAATCGGGACGAAACACACGATGACGTCTGGCATCGTTCGATCGAGCAGATCAGCCTCGTCCTCCCCCTCGCTGCCCAGCTCGGCGTCCGCATCCTCATCGAGAATGTCTGGAACGGCTTCTGCGAAACTGACACCCAGGCCCGCGACTATATCGACGCGTTCGGCTCCCCTTGGGTCGGTGCCTACTTTGACATCGGCAACGTGCGCAAGTTTGCCCCGCCCGAAACCTGGATTCGCACCCTCGGCTCGCGGATCGTCAAGCTCGACGTCAAAGACTGGGGCCAAGCCAACAACTTCTGTCGGCTGGGTGAGGGGGATGTCAACTGGCCCGCTGTCGGTCAGGCTCTCGATGACATCAAGTTCACCGGGTGGGCCACCCGCGAAGGCGACGATCAGAGCCTCGCCGACACCGCCGAACTCATGGACCGGCTACTCGGCGACTCCCCGCGCGTCTGATCATCGTCCCGCCGTCGGCCGGTGATAGCCAGACTTTCGGCAGCGCTGCCATCGGCCTCGCGCTGGCCCAGCTTCAATGCTACGGTGTCACGGCACCCGGGGTCCGGTTGAACGAAAACAAGTGCTCGGTAATCCCGGACTCCGTCACAATCCCCTGCATCCGCCCATCGTGCGACACACTCGCGCAGGCTGCCCCCTGATTGCGCATCGCAATCAGCACTGCCAATCGCTCCGACTGAGGCGAAAAATCGGGCAGGGGCTTGCGCAATTGCTCCAGCGGGGTCTTGCGAATCATCACTTCGCACACATCGTAGTAACCGACCCACCGCTCCTGATTTCCGCGATCGCGTACGACGACATACGGCGACCCCAGCTCCCTTGCCACGCGCAACACGTCGTCGCGTTGATGCTGAAACGGCACCGCGGTCACCCGCGCATTGGGGGTATACGTGGAAGCAATGGTCCGCCGCTCCTGATCGAAAATGCCGTGGACCAGATCATTCTGAATCGGCTGCAGCACTCCAATTTTTTCCCCTTCACCCGCCACCTGAATCAGATGATGCCGCCCCAGCATCTGTTCGGTCCGCGGCCGGTCCCTCCGCGAAGCCCGCTCCAGACCGCGCGTCAGCCACACCAGCGGAATCGTGATTGGCAGGAACAGCCAGTACACCAGCATGAAGAACGGCAAGTCCCGCTGCACCAGTCGCTGCGGCGCCAAAAAGTACAGCGTCTTGGGCATCAATTCGCCCATCAGGAACACCAGTGGTGCCAGGCAAAACGTCGCCGCAATATCCACCCACGCGGTGACCTCACCCAGAAAAAATAACACCAGCGCCCCCATCGACCAGGAGATCATCGAGTTCGCCACATTGTTGCCAATCAGCGTCGTCGCCACAAAATTCGCCGGCCGCTGCTTGAACCATTGCAGCCGTTCTGCCTGTCGATCTCCGGCCCGCGCATCCAGACTCACCTTCAGCAGGCTCACCCGGTAAAACCCGGTCTCAATCCCGCTGAACAGTGACGACAGTCGCACCGCCACCGCAAACACCAGCACCGCCACCAGCGG
>JBGSIP010000992.1:0-2290 GCA_041742495.1 Planctomycetaceae bacterium | reverse complement strand
GCGCCAACGCCTGCTCGGCGGAGACGGTCGGAATGGTGGGCAGCCCGCGAGCGTGCATCAGTTCCCACGTCCGCAGTTTGTCGCCGGTGAGATTGATGGCGTCCGGCTGGCACCCCAGCACGCGACCGCCGACGGCAATCGCATCGCGGACCCGCTGTTCCAGCAGCCCGTTGGTTTCAGGAGCAATCACAATGCAGGCGTCACAATGCGCCACACTGGCATTGAACTGGGCGCGCTCTTCGTCGGGAGATCCCACGATGGTCAGCGTCAGGCGCGGGTGCTGGAGTACATCCGGTGGGGGGCCTAATCGGCTGTCCCAGGTGGAGTGGACACGCAGCCCGTCGATGGCCAGCAGGTCAATCATCGCGGCACCGAGCATTCCGCGACCCTCCTGCGTCCAGGAGGCGGGAAGCGTGGCACCCGGCCATGCGCCGCTGCACAGGTATTCGGAGATATAAACGTCCATGAGTGCCCCGCTGGAACGACGGCCGGAAAACATTCTTTCGGAACACATCGTTGGTGAAACATCACTGGTTGAAACAGGAGTGGCCAAACTGGCCCTCGCCAAACCGGGCCAGAAAAGCCGGATCGGTTGCCCGCCCGCTCGTTCCCGCCGCGCACGCAGCACGTCCGGGTGGCCGGCCACAGCGCCGCAGGTTGACTCCCCAGATGAAGTGTATGTTGTGTCGCCGCTCACTGCGACCTGTCTGCCCCGCAGAGCCAACGCCCAGAACATCCGCCGACATCGCGAACGGCCACAGTCATGGCCAGTTGGCACGCCAATCTCTAGCATGACCGCAGAAACGAGCAGTCCGTGCCAGCCATCCGCTGGCGGCAGTCAAAGGCCCGGCCCGATGTGGATCACAGTGTGTGGTGTGCGCGAGGCCTCGAACGCCGTCGCCATGGCCAGACTGGGCATTGACGCTGTCGGCCTGAACTTTTATACGCAGAGTCCCCGTCACGTCTCAGTCGACACCGCCCGGCAGATCGTACAAGAGCTACGGGGCGCATGTTTGACCGTGGGGCTGTTTGTGAATCACTCGGCCGAGCAGATCGCGGAAATCGTCGACGCCACCGACGTCGATCTGATTCAGTTGCACGGAGACGAATCGGCCGAATTCGTCGGACAGATCACGGAGCGCCCGGTGATTCTCGCCCAGCGCATGGGCTCGGGGAGCGATTCCGCGGCGGTCGGGGAGTTCTTCCGGCAGGCCGCCTTGGGAGAGGCCGATATTTTCGCAGGACTGGTCGATGCGGCTCACGCGGGCACCTATGGTGGTTCGGGGCACACGGCCCCGTGGCAGCAACTTTCGCCCGAGCAACGAATTGGCTGGCCGCAGCTCATTCTGGCCGGGGGATTGAAACCACAAAACGTGGCGGCTGCGATCGCCGCCGTGCGGCCGTTTGGCGTGGATGTGGCCAGCGGGGTGGAATTGGCTCCCGGGATCAAGGATCTTGCCTTGGTCCGGCAACTCGTGGAACAATGTCGATTGGCGGAGCAGCAGGCGTGAGGATCTCTCTGCTGGCATCGGTTCTGTGTCGCACCAGAATGCGTGGTGCGGCGAGGTGACAGCAGAAAAAGCGGGCTGGCAGCGACGTCGCACGTGGTTTGTGTTTGATCAGTTCCTTGGCGGGCAGATTCGGCATCGGTATGGCGACTGGGTTCTTCAAACGTTATCGCATGGAGATCGACCTCACGCGTCCTCTCCCCGCGATCCAGTTGGCGGCAGGCTTTGAGTGGCTGGCGTGGGATCCGAGCCTGTTGGTCACCCATGCCCAGGTAAAACGCGATGCCTTTGTCGGCGAACTCGATTCGGTCGTGTTTCCCTGTCTGGGAGAGACGGCTGGCTGTCTGCAACTGATGCGCGCCATCGCGTCGCGATCGTCGTTCGTACCCGAGGCAACCTGGCTGGTGGTCCATGCCGGCGACGCCGTACATCCTCACGAGCCCTGCGGCACCATTCAGGGCATCACGTCGAGTGATACGCTCGGCTCCATTCAGAATGTCGGCGTGGTTCCCCGCTTTCGTCGCCGCGGACTGGCCCGGGCGCTGGTCTTGAAGTCGCTCGCCGGGTTTCAGGAATGGGGGCTCCCACAAGCCTTTCTGGAAGTGACCGCGGCGAACGAGCCAGCCGTCAAGCTGTATCACGACCTCGGATTTCAGGTGGCGCGAACGCTGTTTAAGGTGGTGGAGAACGCCCCGTCGTCTGAGTCCTACTTGAGATCGGTGTAAGACCTGATGGAATCGTTCCGCCCACCTCGGCCTCCCGCAGATGCCCCCTTCCCTGCT
>JBGSIP010000991.1:0-9010 GCA_041742495.1 Planctomycetaceae bacterium | reverse complement strand
CGACGGCTGGTGCCGCCGATGTCGCAGGCGCGGCGGTCCAGAGCGACGAGAGGCTGGCGATAACGACGACGGAGAGGAGTCGGAGTGCGCGCATGCGGGAGCCATTCAGTTCGAGGCGGGGCTGCGATCGGGTGTGATCACACGGGAACGGGGCTTCGGGTAACCTGAATTCAGGCTACCCGAAGCGGCCTCGAATCTCGACTGAACGGAGGGGCGAAACGGTGACACTTCCCCGGGGAAGGCGGAGGCGCGGAGCAGGAAGGAAGAGTGGTCGAACGGGGAGGATGTTGCGGTTGGCGACCGGAGGGCAGGTTTCGTTTTCGCGGGTTGGCTTCACGGAGGGAGCGTGAATGGGCCTTCGCGACGGACGGCGTCTGGCGTGGCTGCTGAACGGTGAACAGCGCCGGCCGTCAGTCCCATCCGAAAATCTTCAGCCCGTTGAACAAATCTGCTGCAAACAACCATGACGGGCAGGCAGCATGGGCGCCACCAGCAACCCCTGGTGGCACCTCGGACGTGGTTGCGTGAACATCGTTCAACAGGCTGAAAGCGAACGGAACGAAGTTGTTTCCGTCTGGTGGTGGGGAACCGGCCTGGCGGGCAGAGGTCGGCCGCAAAGACGAACTCAGACCGTTGCCCGAATGGGTGCCGGTTGGGAGCGTACCGCCTGCAGCAGCGAATCCACCCGGACCGGCTTGGAGAACCAACCATCAACCGGGAGCGTGTCAGGCTCGAACTCCGAGCGAGAGGAACCGCTGACGGCAAACACGCGCAGCGTGGTCAAGCGGGCATCCGCTCGGATCTGCCTGAGAAACGTGGGCCCATCGACTTCGGGCATGCGCATGTCGAGCAAGACCAAGTCAGGAAGCGTGTGTTCGTGTAACCAATCGAAAGCCTCGTGGCCATTGCTGGCCGTGGCCACTTCGATCCCACCCAGACGCATGCAGGTGGCCAGCAATTCACGCTCGTTCGCTTGATCTTCGACAATCAAGATCCGTCGCGCCGCACCACCTGTACTCGGAGATTGGGCCACCGAATCCAGTGTCGTGGCTTCCAGATCCGCCAGTTCCGCGATGATCTCGTTCAGCGCCTGATCTGGGCTGTTCAGTTGGCTCAACTGTTGCTGACGCTGGAGCAGTTGCAATTTCAGAAGCAGGTGATTGAGCTTGTTGCGCCACGCGTGCCGAACTTGGCGGGTGGCCGAAGCTGCGGCGACAGATCGAGCCGCAGCGGGGGAATCCGCCCGTCCACCGAGAACGTCTTGCGGGGGCAGGACTTCGTCTCGAAAGACCGGGATATCACTGGGGGCCTCGATGCCCAAGCGGAGAAGTGAGCCCCTGGAACGCAACACTTCGATGGTGACGCCCAGACTGGGGAACACCACTTTCTGGCCCGGACGGCGTGAAAGCACGAGCATGAGCAACCCTTCCTTGGTGGAAAACATGACGTGCGATCAACTCGTTAGACGATCGCCACGCCCGAGGGAGCATCTTGCTCAGCAAACACGTCTGTGTGTGCCTCGGATCGATTCAGAATTTCGACTTTAACTTGTCGGTTCAACTATTCAAGCTGATTTTTACGATTCGTCAAATCTTGCTCCAATCTGCTCCAAGACAGTATCCAGCTCAGCGTGCCTCAACGGTTTGACCAGATGAATATCAAATCCGGCTGAGGCGGCGTTTTCCCGATCGGTCGCGAAGCCGTAGCCGGTCAGAGCAATTAGAAACGGGGGACTCCGAAAAGGGGTCGCGCGGACCCGACGCGCCACTTCAAAACCGTCCAGTTCCGGCAGCCCGATGTCAACGAGCGCGACATCGGGTTGCCAGGAGGAAATCAACTCGATCCCTTGGGCACCGTCGGGAGCAGAACGGACCTCGTGTCCGTCAAAGGTGAGCAAGGACAACAGCATCTCGCGGCTATCCGAATTGTCCTCCACAATCGCAATGCGGAGCGGGCGTGTGCTCGCTCGTGGCAGCCTGCGAGTTGCCAGGGAAGGTCCAGCCGATGCTTCGGAAGTCAGCAGCGGTAGCCGCACCAGAAACTCGCTCCCGCGGCCCGGTCCATGACTGAGGGGAACCACAGTCCCCCCGTGCAACTCCACGATGGCCTTGACCAGTGTCAGTCCCACGCCCATGCCTCCGTCTGAGCGATCCAGCGTTTCGTTGGACTGGAAGAACAGGTCAAAGACGCGATCCAGCATCTCGCCCGGAATGCCTACGCCGGGGTCTTGAACACGCAACGTTGCGAAGTCCCCTTCCGCCTGCAGTGTCAGCCCGATTGTCGAGTGGGGTGGGGAGTACTTAGAGGCGTTCTTCAACAAGTTGACGACGACCTGCTGCAGTCGAGCCGGATCACCGTGCGTTCTTAGGTCCAGGTCGAGTCCGGTCGTCTGAAGCTGTTGCTCGTTGGCAGCCAGCAAGGCCTCGACCGATTCAATCGCATGTGATGCGACATCGCCCAGTCGGCAGGACTCCAGCCGGAGTACGATTTTGTTTTGCGTCACACGAGCCACGTCCAGCAGGTCGTCCAGCAGTCGTCGCATCTGATCCGCCTGCCGCAGGACCACCTGGCAGGCGGAGGCGATCTGCTCCGATTGTGGCGCGGTATGATCGAGCACCTGGGCGGCATTCAGGATCGCCCCCAGCGGGTTACGCAGTTCATGCGAGAGCATCGCCAGGAAGCGATCTCGATTGCGGATCGCCATGTTGATTTCCCGCTCTGCGCGCTTCCGGCCGGTGATATCAAGACAAATACTCGAAGAGCCGACGACGGCACCATTCGCATTGAGAATGGGCGAAATGGTACGCAGCACATCAAACAACTCTCCGTTGATGCACTTACGTTTTTGTTCGGCGCAATGAGACTGCCCGCTGCGAATCAGCTCCAGATCCAATCGATACTGGTCTAGATATTCGTCAGCGTACAGCATGATCGAGTCCCGTCCGATCACCTCTTCGGCCTTGTATCCATACAAGGCCTCCGCACCACGATTCCAGCTGAGGATCGTTCCGTGCAGGTCACGCCCGATGATGGCCTCAGCGGAAGACTGCACAATCGCCGACAGATGCAGCGACTGGGCTTCCGCCGATTTCAGCCGGGTAATATCGATTAGCGAGAGCACAATGCCTTCGACGGCGGCACCACCAATACGGTAGGGGAGAATCCGCTGGAGATAGTTGTGCCCCGCGTGATCGGTGACTTCTGTTTCGATCGGCTGACCCGATGCGAGGACTCCCTGCAGGGACTCGATCAAAGGCTGTTCGAGGAGATTGGTAAACCCGGCAATCGATCGCCCGACGTCATGGGGAAGCAGGTTGAACAACGTGCCAATTTGCGGTGTGAAGCGTCGAATACACAGATTCCGGTCCAGAAACAGAATCCCCACATCCGTCGCCCGCAGCAGGTTCTCCAGGTCCGCCTTGACCTGGGTGAGTTCTTCGATTTTCTGCTGATATTCCGCATTCACGGTGTACAACTCTTCGTTGACCGAATGCAGCTCTTCGTTGGTACTCTGCAGTTCTTCGTTCGATGCGACAAGTTCCTCGTTCGTCGCCTGGAGTTCTTCGTTGCTGGACTCCTGCTCTTCAATGAGCGCCTGGAGATTCTCCCGGGTGTGGCTCAGTTGGAGTTCCAGCGATTGAACCTGCTCGAACGATGCGGCCGTCAAATCGACAGTTGGCTCGTCGCGCGGCAAGGCAGGGCGGCCGACTTCCTCCAGAATGATCAGATAGCTGGTCGAGCCCGAAATTCGGTCCGCGAGCGGCTTGACCGTCAGTCGATTGAGTGACTCCTGCCCCTGGCTGTCCGACAGCCGAATGTCGGTGAAGACGACTGCGGTATGCTGTTTTTCCACGCGGGCGAGCGCGCCAGTGAGAATCATCTTCAGTTCGCTGGTCAGCAAGTCCAGGAATTGGGGGGTCGTACGCCCATCCGCCACCCGCAGGAACTTTCCCGCACCGCCGAAGGTATGTACCAGTTCCCGGCGATCATTGACCAGAAAACTGGGAGGCATGTGCTCTTCGAGCAGGCGGTCATACAGCGACTGCTGGAGTCGTTCGGAGCCATTCAGGCTGACGGAATACAAACCGCCCGGCCGCTGCGGCGGCGCCGGGGTGGGCATCATTCTGAAGTCAGGACGCAGGCGAATATCGCGGCGTTTGCGATAGAACTTCCACCGGTCGTCCATCGACTCGAATTCGTCCGAGAGATCACCCGGGCTTTCGCTGGGACCGAGGAACAATGTGCCACCAGTCTTCAGACCGAAATGAAAGATGGAGAGCACTTTCTTCTGCACACTCGACTGCAGATAGATCAGCAAGTTGCGGCAGGTGACCAGGTCCAGACGTGTAAACGGCGAGTCTTTCAGCAAGTCATGCGGGGCAAAAACAATCATCTTCCGGATCATGGGCACGACCTGAAAGCCGTCCCCCCGCCGTAGAAAGAATTGCTCTCGTCGCTGCGGACTGACTCGTTCCAATGCGGCTTCGCTATAGCAGCCAAGCCCGGCAAAATCGAGTGAGGCTTTGTGGGCATCGGTGGCAAAGATTCGCACCGGCGGGCGCCGATTCATCTTCTCCAACTGCTCATGGATCAACATCGCAATGGAATACGGCTCTTCTCCCGTGGAGCAGCCCGCCACCCACACCCGAAACTCTTGCCCTTCTTCAACGGCCCCCAGCAGTCTGGGTAGTTCCTCGTGCGCCAGTCGCTCGAATGCTTCGAAGTCCCGGAAGAATTGTGTGACTCCAATCATCAGATCCCGGTAGAGTTGGCCGAGCTCTGCCGGATTGTTGGTCAGCTCATTGACGTAACTTTCGACGTTTTGCGCGTGCTTGAGCAACAGGCGTCGTTCGAGACGACGCAGCAGCGTTGTGGGCTTGTACTGGCTGAAATCAATGCCGAATTCCCGCCGCAGCATGCGGAAGATGGCCTGCAGACCAACGTCGGGAATCGGGCGGCTCTCATCCTCCGAAGCCGGCGAGAGTTTCAGTTGCACGATGCGTAAGATCGCGTCCGGCATCTCTGCTGCCGGCAAGTCCAGATCGACCAGTCCCGTTTCGCGAGCACTCCGCGGCATGCCGTCGAACTTGGCGGAGCCTTCACACTGAGTGACCACCAGCCCGCCAGCGTCGTGAATTTCGCGCACACCCCGCGAGCCATCGCTGCCCGTTCCCGACAGGATGACGGCGACCGATCGACCGCGGCAATCCTGAGCCAGCGAACGGAGGAATCGATCGATGGGCAGTGCCAGCGATTGCGAGGAGTCTTTGTCGGTCAGGTGCAGACGACCGGCGGTGAGAATCATTTCCTTCCGGGGGGGCATCAAATAGATATGGTTTGGCTCAATCACCACCCCATCGTCCACACGAACAATCGGGATTCGAGTGCGGCGCGCCAGCAACTCATCCATCATGCTCCGGAAGTCGGGCGAGAGATGCTGAACGACGACATAGCACATGCCCGAATCAACGGGAACGTGTTCAAAGAATTGTTCCAACGCCTCCAATCCCCCGGCCGAGGCGCCGATGCCAACCACATGAAACAGTTCTCGGGCAAGGCTTCCATTCGCCAGCGAAGGTTCGTCGCCTGATGGTGCAATCTGTGTCTGATCCATGCTCATTCACCCATACACAAAAATGTATTGGCATTCACGTACGGAACGGGCTTGCAAAACACACAGTGAGGATAGGCACGAGGGAACACTTGGTAATGGCTTTTCGAAGCAGAAACAGGAAAAAAATTTCGGCTTTTCCAAAAGGCCATATCTCGCAGCCCCCAAGGGGCGAAACAGTTCATGGTTGCTGACGCAGGACGTCGATTTGCGGGAAGTGTAGGCAGAACCGAAGTTTCGTCTGTGCAATTTGTTACAGTGTTCCGCTGTTCGGCCGGTTTGCGCTGATGCAGTCCCGCGTCGCAAAACAACGCCGAATCTCGACTGGACGGAGCACAAGACACGCGCTACTCGCCGCGCGGTAAGACGCCGGATGAGCGGGAGCGGTTGTTGACGTGGTCGATGGTCGCAATTCCCAATTCCGAGACGGAGCGATACCGGACATGCTCACCAGACGACTGCTGTCGGTGCTGCTGGTTCTGGTCGCCACCATTGCGTTTGCCTGCGCGTATGACTCGCTGCCGGTTTCTCACAATGCCGTCGGCGCTGCCACCTGCAAGCGGGCCCTACTTGCATTCGGGAGAGAGCTTCATCAACTGCACGAGTCTGGGCTTCCTGACGGAGTTCGCGAGACGCTGTCCGTTCGTGATCGCCTGCGCATAGCCGGGTTGGCTTTCCCAGAACGGTGCCCGGCAGCCAGCGCGGCTGCCGGGGAGTCGTATGCCTTCAATCCAGCGCTCTTCGTGGACCGCGAATTGATGGGTGATGCCGTTCGCGTGATCGCCTGTGACCGCCAACTGGCACATGGACTGGCTGGAAACCTGGGCTCGGTGTCTCCCAGTGTGTTGTTGGGACATCGAGTGCCACGCGTCGCATTTCTGTTGGGCGACGGGTCAGTTCGCTTCTTCGACGTCGCCAAGCTCAACGAGGCTGCGTACTGGGCCTGGATGAGACGATTCGAATCCGGCGGAGCAGGGAGCGACAGGCTGCCAGAATTTTTCGTGCGCGACTGAGGAGCTGAGCCACGTGACCGCTGCGCGGCAGGATGCTGCGCAGCGCCGACGATCTCCGCCGGGGCAGTCTCAGCGGCTGATCAACCCGGGGGTCTCAGCCGAGACTCTGAAGGTGATCCTGCGGCACAAGGATTTTGCGACGACCGAGAAGCACTACGCCCGCGGCCGTTCAGCACAGGCGGCGGCACGCGAGTTGGCCACCTGCCTGACCGACTCCCGCAAAAGTCCACCATGAGTGGGGGGATTAGTGGGGGGACCTGACCAGCCAGCGACTTTCGCGGCAGCAGAGATTGAGAAGCTAAAGCGTTTACTGGCAATGCTTTAGCAAATTGCACCCGTCAGGATTCGAACCTGAAACCTTCGGTTCCGTAGACTGGGACGCAAACGACGTAACCACCGGAACTGTCAGCACGTTACGACAACATGGCCAACCCGCTTGTGCGCCGGTTTGCCGTTCCGAGTCGGAGCGGACCGATGCGGGTCTTGAGACGCTCTTGACGGTCTGGCCGCGTCTTCCGGAGTCAGTGCGAGTCGCCATCCTGGCAATGGTTCGGCCTTGGCAATAGCAAGGATCACCCCTTCACCTTCTCTGCAATGGCCGTGAACTGCTCCAAAGCGGTCTGCAGGTCGTCGGCGATTTCCTGAGCCAGCACGTCCGGCGTGGGGAGGTCGTCGGAATCTTCGAGGCTCTTGTCACGGAGCCAGAAGATGTCGAGATTCACCTTGTCGCGCTTCATCAGGTCGTCGCAATCGAACGACCGCCAGCGTCCAGACCCAACTCTCAACTCTCATACCACCTGGTGCAGGTTTCGGGGTCGACTCTCCCTCACGCGAGGCGCTCTGGTTGAAAGAGATGCCTGCCGCGAGAGGGGGGGCTGTTAAACGGCAAGTCTTCAGCCTGCAAACTTAAGTCACCGTGACGCTGGTGATTTCGAGCGCATTGAGGATCGCGAAGACGCGAGCACCGCCCAGGTCGTCGAGATTGAGGTTCAACTGGCCATCAGTCACGGTGACCCGGTAGACGCGGTCATGAGGCGCTCCCGCTGGCGGACTGACCGTGTCGACCGCATTCCCTTCCAACGAGATCCGGATCTGGTCTTCGTTGGCCGTCGGGTGACCCACCACCACACGCACGTCGTACTCACCATTCGCCAGATCCACCACGAACCGGATGTTACGGCCCAGCACGTAGTCCCGCGTCAGGTTGCTCCCGCTCGCGCCGTTCTGACTCAGCACTGAGGCGGTAAAGCCAAAACCCACGGCCGGAGAATACGTCGCCGTCTCCGTCACCCGGGTGAATCCCGACTCCAGCGGAGACGTCGCCGTCCCAAAATCAAACTTCAGATTCACCGGTGGCTGCGCGGCCGTGACCGTGCCGCTGATCGTGAAGTCGAACGGGTTCTCGTCTCCGTCGTTGGTGGTGAAGGTCAACTGGCCGCTGGGGGAACCAGCCGCTGTGGCCGTCAGTTGCACCTCGAACGTCGTTTGACCGCCCGCCGCCACGGTGGCTGCGGGCTGCGTCACCACCGTGAAGCCCGCCGGCACCATCACCGTCCCCACGCTCAATGGGCCGGTCCCTGTATTGCGGATCGTGAACGTCTTCGTCAGCGGTGAACCGACGGTGGTCGAACCGATATTCAGCGTCCCGCCGTCGTTAACGATCGTACCGCCGTCCAGCACCTCGATCTCAGGGACTGCAGTGGCGGTGACGCTGGTGATTTCCAGGGCATTGAGGATCGCGAAGACGCGAGCACCGCCCAGGTCGTCGAGATTGAGGTTCAACTGGCCATCAGTCACGGTGACCCGATAGACGCGGTCATGAGGCGTTCCCGCCGGAGGACTGACCGTGTCGACCGCATTCCCTTCCAACGAGATCCGGATCTGGTCTTCGTTGGCCGTCGGGTGACCCACCACCACACGCACGTCGTACTGACCATTCGCCAGATCCACCACGAACCGGATGTTACTGGACAGCACGTAGTCCCGCGTCAGGTTGCTCCCGCTCGCGCCGTTCTGACTCAGCACCGACGAAGTAAAGCCATAGCCCACCGCGGGAGAATACGTCGCCGTCTCCGTCACCCGGGTGAACCCCGACTCCAGCGGAGACGTCGCCGTCCCAAAATCAAACTTCAGATTCACCGGTGGCTGCGCGGCCGTCACCGTGCCGCTGATCGTGAAGTTGAACGGGTTCTCGTCTCCATCGTTGGTGGTGAAGGTCAACTGGCCGCTGGGGGTACCTGCCGTCGTGGCCGTCAGTTGCACCACAAACGTCGTTTGTCCGCCTACCGCCACAGTGGCCGCGGGCTGCGTCACCACCGTGAAGCCTGCGGGCACCGTTACCGTCCCTACGCTCAACGGGCCGGTGCCGATATTGCGGATGGTGAAT
>JBGSIP010000990.1:0-1656 GCA_041742495.1 Planctomycetaceae bacterium | reverse complement strand
CATCAGCGTTCAAACGGACGGGGCGCAGAATTTCGATCAGCCGTTGCCGGTGAGATTCCCCAACCTCCCGGATCCGAAAACCGGGCTCAGGCTGCCGCCTGGAGCCAGGACGGCGTTGTGGAGCTATGATCACGACCTGGGCCGCTGGGAGGTGCAGGGATCGATGACGGTGACGGCGGACGGCAACTTCATTGAATCCGATCCGGGCGAGGGCGTTCGGCAGCCCGGCTGGCATGGTGTTTCCAGTTCGACCACGGCGAGTGGGCCCCGCCGCCCGAGGCGTGATCCATGCGATACCCCCACGACGGTGATCATCGACAACGTCATCGATCTGGGGGTGGCGGCGGGCAAGTGTGCGGCGGGGCTGACCGGGCTGTCCGGAATCATGAACACCGTGTTCGACGTCGCCGTCCAGATTCGTGAGTTGAAGGGCAATGTGGAATCTGTTCTGGCTAAGGCGCGTGCGGGGGAGAACGTGGCCGCCACGGCGGCGGCATTCAAGGCGGTCAACAACGTCAAGGCGAGCATCGTCGCTGCGATTGACGCGTTCAAGGATCAGGGCCCGCTGGGCAAGGCCCTTTCCATCTCGCGGTGTGTTGGCGACATCCTGAGCCAGTTGGATAACATCTGCGGTCGCACGGTCTCCAACACCGGCAATTGTCACTCGGTCTTCGTGCGGGCGGTGTGTGTGGGCATCGGCGTGGCCAAGACCACGCTGAACAAGGCCAACGCCCTTATCGATAAGGCGGACAAGGGCCTCAAGGAACTGGGATTGGTGCTCGTCTGCGGCTTGATCGACAACGTCGCGACACTGCTCGACCTCGGCAGCCGCGGTGCCAGCCTGCAGAGCATCGAGGCGCGGCTCGCGGCTCTGGATCCGGACGATGCAGTGCCGCCCGATGTCATCGCGCAACTTCAGGAAATCCTCGATGAGACAACCAAGCTGGAGGCGGATTTCACCGCGCTGACCGATGCCGCCGCTGAATTCGGACTGCTGCAGGATTCCGTGGAATTCGTGACCCAAGCCGCCTCGGACCTTCACCAGGAGCTTCTGGACTCACCCGGGAACGCTCCCTACCTCATGGAGGCGGGCGCGCTGGCGATTCGAGGCCGCACCTCGGCGTCAGGCCTGATCAACGAAGTGCTCGCCCCCGAGACCGAGGTGTTGCTCCGCGTCGTGGACCTTCGGAGCGGCATGATCGGGCGGGTGACCTTCCGTACCGCTTCCCCCGGTCGGCCCACCGAGATACCCGACGTTCCGTACCAGGTTCCCTTGGACTTCACGGACACCGATGGCGACGGGTTGATCGACGAGGTCGAGCAGATCCTTGGCACCTCGCCGACGCGCGAGGACACCGACGACGACGGGTTGAGCGACTTCGCCGAGGTGCAGGAGGGTTTGGATCCGTTGAGCGGTCTGGCCGTGGCCACCGGCGTGATCGCCACCGCGGCCACCGGCGGCAATGCCGTGGATCTCTGCACGCTCGACGACCTGGCGATCACGGCGAATGAACGGACGGGCATCACGGTGTTGAACATCTTCCGCGGCTTGAATCCGACGATCATCGCCCAGGTGGATACGCCTGGCACAGCGCTGCGCGTGGCCTGCGCGGGTCTGTACGCCGCCGTAGCCGATGCGAAGGCGGGTCTCGCCAT
>JBGSIP010000989.1:0-3347 GCA_041742495.1 Planctomycetaceae bacterium | reverse complement strand
TCGGCATCGAGCCAGGTCAGATCGGGAGCCACCGGGGATTCGCGTTCGGCACCAGGGGGAACGAGCAGCACCCGCGGGGAGGCACCACGGTCGCGATCGGGACGCCGCGGATCGAGTTCCACGGTGATGACGGCATCCTGTCCGTCACGGTTGATTTCGACATACGCATTGCCCGCCTCGCGAGTCCCCAGCAGCCAGCGGGTGTGCGTGACCGCAAAGTCGGCGTAGCCGTCCCACTGGCCGAACTGACCGGTAAACGCGCCGTCCACTTCGAGCGTGACGGCCGCCACGCGACCGAGTCCACGATACCAGAAGGCGGACAGCGGAGCCGCATATTCGTCTGCCGACACGACCCCCATGGTCGCGGCAGGCTTGAGATAGCTGAGGTTATAGCCATCCACAGGGGGGAAAGATCCGCTGGGCACTTCGCCAATCAAACGTGCATCGGGCAGGAGCGTGCCCCCGATGCCGGCGGGCTGCGACGCGGGATCTCTCTCCACAAAACTGCTCCGGGCAATGGACATGGTGTCTTCGGTGAACAGTCGCGGGAGCTCGCTGGCGTCGCTGGTAAACATGATGTTGCCGCGGCCCAGCTTGGCGATGTCTTCGAGCAAGGGAGCATCGACGTCGGTCTTGGTCCCCAGGCCAATCACACTGACGGTGATGCCTGCCGATTCGTACTTGCTCAACAGCGCGCGATAGGCACCGGGTTCTTCACTGTCCATTGCATCCGCAAACAGGATGATGTGTTTGGTTTGTTGTTCGGCATCGGAGATTTGTTTGCCCGCCGCGACCAGTGCGTTGTAGACATAAATTCCCCCGCCTTCGCTCTTGATGCCCAGCGCGTTGCGGGCGATGAACTCGGGATCTTCGACGGACGTGAGAGGGGTGATAATGTGGGCATACTCATCGACGGCGATGACGGCGACCGCATCGCCGGGAGAGAGCATCCGGATGCACTCGGCGGTGCCCAGATTGGCCAGATCCATTTTCGTTTTGGTAGGCCCGACGGTGGCTGCCATGCTGCCCGAGCGGTCGAGAGCAATCGCAATCGCCATGCGATTGCGGCGATGTTCCTCGCGCAATTCCATTGAGATGGGGAGCACTTCTTCGAGCGGACTTTTGAAGTAACCGCCGACGCCAAAACTTCGCTTGCCGCCCGTGAGCATCAGCCCGCCACCCAAGTCCTCCACAAACTGGGCGAGGCGTTCCATTTTCAAGCGCCCCAGCATGCGCGCGGGGATGTTCTCCAGGATCACCGCCCGATAGGGATCCAACTGATCCTGCGTGAGTGCGACAGATTCGGGCGTGGCAACGTCGACGTCAATGCGGGCCTGCCGCAGCGCGGTGACGAACTTTCCCGCCTGACCGTCTTCGTTAAGTACCAGCACCCGCGGGCCCGTTTCCACACGCAGCACTCCCGTGCCGATGTTGTTCTGCGTTTGCGGGTCTCCCTCGATTTCCAGTTCGACTCGATACTCGAAGAACCCACCCACGCCGACCAGATCGCGAAAGGTCTGGCGGTTCATGCCGACGGAGAACTCGCGTTCGACTTCAGCGATCAGCGTCTGCTCTCGAAAGACTCGCAGCTTGCCCTGGACGGGCTGATCGGCATACACCCAGACGGGGAATTGAAAGGGCTCCCCGGGAAGCACGTCGCGCGGCAGTTGCAGCGATTCCACCGCGCTGTCGCCGATGGAAAGCCGTTCGAACGGGCGATAGTCGACCGGCACGCGCAGATCCCGCGCGCGACGCGCCGCCGAAGATGGAGTGGGCCCGGTGAACTCGCCATCGGAAAGCACGACGATTCGCGCAGGGCGCGTGGGATCGGCCAGATTGAGCGCTGTTTCAATGGCGGCGTTCAGATCGCTGCCGTCGGGCACGATGTCTTTGCTGTAGCTTTCGAACACCGCCCCGGTGAATCCGTTCCCTGCCCGCTGCGAAGGGACTCGTTCCACGGCAGGAGCGCTGCCAAAAGTGACGATGCCCACGCGATCCCCGATCCCGCGGGACTGGTCCAGAATGCCGATGAGTTCGCGGATGCGACGTTCGGATTCGGCGGGAATGGAACGTGAACGATCGGCGACAACAATGACATCGAGTCCTTGTCCGCCCACGTTCATCAGCGGGACGGCAATCGCCAGGAGCACCAGCGACAGAGCCACAGCACGCAACGCACCGGTCACACCGCGGGCCCGGCCGAAACGCCAAAACAAGTATCCCGCCGGCAGGGCCAGCAACAGCAGTTCGGGATATCGCAGTTCCATCATGAGTGTGTCTTTATCGCGGAGGCAGAGCGATTCGGGCGAACGACTGCGGACGTGCGGGAGCACTTGGGTTCAGCGGGAACCGGTCAGTGGAAGACGGCGGGGACGCAGCACAAACCAATCGCCCAGCATCGCGGCGACAACCAGCAACAGCACCAACAGGACCAGCCACGAAAAAGGATCGTCCCA
The DNA here is from genome assembly GCA_041742495.1 of Planctomycetaceae bacterium. Classification (GTDB taxonomy): domain Bacteria; phylum Planctomycetota; class Planctomycetia; order Planctomycetales; family Planctomycetaceae; genus JBGSIP01. Next base: position 891 of record JBGSIP010000989.1, on the reverse strand, counting down.
CTGCTCAGATCCTTGGGGCAAGGCTTGCGCACGGCGCGCGCCAGAAAAACAACTGGTGAGATCTGACTCGTCGGGATCAAAAAAGTTGACCGCGAGTCGATCCAACGTCTGTCCCCCGGAGCGCAACTGATAGACGCCGATGTCGTCGAGCGGTGGCAGTTCAATCTGGCGTGTGTTGGCCAATTCGCGTGTGCGGCGCGGATGAACCAGTTCCAGCGCCGGGCCGGTGGCTTCGCGCGGAGGCGCAAAAACGATGCGTTCATTGAGTCGAAAATTCCAGCGCTGCAGCCCCGGGCGGGAGCTGCGACACTGTTCGACAAGATTGCTGAACAGGATTGGCCAGTCTGGCGTCTCGACCAGATTCGATCGCCCTAAATCGACATTCAGGGCTAGTACCCGGCCACTCGTCTGCGACTGCAGGCCATAGAGAATGCGTTGACCCACGCTGACCAAGGGACTGAACGAACGGGGCAACTCCTGCACACCACCCCAGATCACCCCCCCCAGAGTTACGCTGTCGAGCAGCGGATTTCGTTTCTCCACCAGATAGGGCCCCAACAGACTGGGCGTGGCAGAGAGATCGGCAGTCGGGTCGATGGGCCCAATTCCCAGCCACCACTGGTCATCACGAATCGTCGGACGCTCCAACACCGGGCCGACAATCAAATCGGCCTCCGCGACACCCGCGGCCTGAATGCGTTCGATGGCAGCCAGCATGCGCGTGACGGGATCGAAGGCGGGATGTTCGCGCGGCAGCGCGAGTGCGACAAACAGGTTGCCGCGTCGCGGCTCCACCAACGTGAGTTGACTGTCTGTGGACAGGGTGTCGCTCTGCGAGATCAACCGCAGTTCCAGCGTACCCAGTCCCAGCGGCACTGCGAGTTCCACAGG
>JBGSIP010000988.1:0-3832 GCA_041742495.1 Planctomycetaceae bacterium | reverse complement strand
ATTGAGAGTCACCTCGACGGCCTTACACAGATCATCGCCGACATCACGCCACAGCGATCGGTCGTCTTATGGCGATTGCTGGCAACAAACACGGTCCTTCATTCCCCCAGTGGAGTACACACATGGAAGTACTACAGTGATCACAGCGAATGCTATCCCTCACAGGATCACAAATCGCTCCGAGAGAAGTCGTGGATTCTTAACAAAGCTGGCAAACTGGTCACCGCTGACGCCGTGACAATCCAGTCACTTTCAGACCAATATGACACGACCAGCGGGGGGGCCAAGGCGCTCATCGCGTTACTTGGTATACGAGACCACGGACAACGCAGAACGCACCTGACCGAGGATGAGACTCGCAAAATCAGGCTGGCAGAGGAAATTGAGCAATCGGGCTTGTCCGAAGACGAAATCCTTACTGCGATTGAAGATGCTAAGCGCAAAAAGGCCGATCAACCCTCAACGGGTAAGAGTGGAGGTGACACCGAACAGACTTTGCCTGATTCGACCCTGATTCAAGAGATTGCGAAACGCCGCCCATCCGTCAAGAACGGCAATTCGTCTGGTCTGAACGAAAATGATTCTCCTGAACCTGGTCCGTCACCAGATACCAACGAAGACGCGGACGACTACACCCCGAAAGCGGTGGACTACGGCAAAACACTTGACCGCGCCAAAGACCGATACGCCAGCGAGCTTGATCGCATAGAACGCGAGCAATCTCTGCATGACAAGGCGAATGCGCTGCCGCGCTACAGCTACGGTTGGTTCCTTGCCCTGCTGGAACTGGAGTGCATGGCAAGCAGCGACAAAAACGCGGACAGCAAGACCATTTCCATCAGCTTTGGCAAGGTCGAGCAGGATATCCAATCGTCTAGGACGATTGTTTTGAAAGAGCCGAGCCGCTTCATCCCGCAGTCCATTGAGGAGTTTTCGGGTGTGCGTGTGGACCTCGATTTTGGCAATGGCCGCACGGGGAAGCTGCGTATCGAGTCTTTTACTGCCAAGGAGTTTTCGTTGTTCGGCAAGCTGGAGTCTGCTGGAGAACTGGACGGCATCGACCTGGGCGAGGTATTGGAGGCGCGCATCGAGCTCCAAAACCCATCCTTCCTGTTGCAAGAGTTGTTGGAACGATTCCGTGAGTTGATGCTTGACGAGAGTTTCGACATGCAGGCGAACCTGACGCCTGACATCGAGTTCGTCTTTGGTCCGCCAGGAACCGGCAAGACGACTCATCTCGCACAGAACGTACTCCTTCCACGGATGAGTGATACGAAGAAGGCGAGAGTTCTTGTCTTGACTCCGACCAACAAGGCAGCGGATGTTCTGACAACCCGCATCATGGAGAAGATGGACGGGGACACCTCTTATCGGAACTGGCTAGTCCGCTTCGGAACTTCCGCCGAAGAGAATATTGAAAAAGCTGGCGTGTGGCGGGATCGGTCCTTCGACATCGGTGGTTTGAACCGCTCCGTAACGGTCACGACCATTGCTCGCTTCGCCTACGACGGATTCGCAGGCGAACACGGCAAGAAGCTGTGCGAAATGAAGTGGGATGTCGTCGTCTTTGACGAGGCTTCAATGATTTCGCTTGCCAGCATCATTTATCCGCTCTACCGGCAGAAGCCACAGAAGTTCATCGTCGCCGGAGACCCTTTTCAGATCGAGCCGATTGTCGCCGTCGACCAATGGAAGAATGAGAACATTTATACGCTGGTCGGGCTCAATCGGGCTGGGTCTTTTGCGGAGCCTGCTACTGAGCCGCACAACTATCCGGTGACGAATCTGGAAATACAATATCGGAGCATTCCAGCCATCGGTGACGTGTTCAGCCGGTTCACCTATGACGGCATTCTTAAGCATCATCGCGCTGCCGGAGCGCAGCGTCCGCTGAAACTCAACGGCTTCGATGTCAAACCCATTAACCTCATCAAGTTTCCTGTCAGTAAATACGAGAGTATCTACCGGGCGAAGCGGTTGGAGAGCGGAACGCCATATCAAACCTACTCGGCACTGTTCACTTTCGAGTTCGTTCGGTGGCTAGCCCTTCAGATACTTGGCAACGTTGAGAAAAAGGTCCGCATCGGTGTCATCGCTCCCTATCGCGCCCAGGCGAACGTATTGAGCAGACTGAATGACTCATGGGCAACCAAGCCTGATGCCGTAGAGATTCAGGTTGGCACGATTCACGGCTTCCAAGGTGATGAGTGCGACATCATTATCGCCGTTCTGAATCCACCACCAGCGATTTCCCGGAATCCGCAGATGTTCTTGAACAAGCAGAACATTCTCAATGTGGCTATCAGCCGCGCGCGGGATTACCTCTTTATCGTCATGCCGGATGATGAAACGGAGGACGTCGACAACCTGCACAAGATCGCCAAGATTGAAACACTTGTGAAGTCAGGTGGCGCATTCAGCGAATATGCAAGTCGCATCGTTGAAGAAATGATTTAGGGCAATGAGAGTTACCTTGAAGACAATACCTTCTCAACAGGGCATCAGATGGTCAACGTCTATCGCAAACCGGAGCGTTACTACGAGGTTCGCAGCGATGATTCCGCGATCGATGTTCAGATCCACGAGGAACATCACAACCGACCATCACCGGAACTCTAGCCCACCCCCTACGACGTGGCGAAGTCGTCTTCGAAGGGGTTGGCCTTGGGGGCGAGGCCGCACATCAGGATGCCGACTTCATAGAGGATGATGAGGGGGACCATCATCAGGATCATGCTGCCGGGGTCGGCGGGGGTGAGGAACATGGAGGCGATTGAGATGATCAGAATCGCCATGCGACGCTGCTCGCGGAACGTCTTGGTTTCCACGATGCCCAGTTTCTCGATGAACACCATCACCAGCGGCAACTGGAAACTGATGCCAAACATGACCGGGAGCGTGATGGCGAAGGTCACCCATTCCGACAGCCGGATTTGCGGTTCGACACCGACGTAGTCATTGAAGTCGAGCAGAAAGTCGAGCACGAGCGGGAAGACCAAGTAGTAGCAGAAGATGCCACCGATCAGAAACAACAGCAGGCTCACCGCTCCGTAGACGCGCACGAATTTGCGCTCATGCGGATACAGGCCCACGGCGACAAACTGCCAGATCTGCCAGAAGACCCAGGGACTGGAGAAGACCAGCCCCGCCACGAGGGCCACCTTCAACATCGTCATGAAGGCCTCTTCCACCCGGAATGTGACCGGTCGCGTGGATCGCAAGGCGGCCTTGCGGATGAAGTCGAACTCGGGAGCGCGAATGGTGATCGGCACCGCCGTCGGTGCGGCGTCCGCGGCGAGAGCTGGATAGCGTTCCGGATCGACTCGATGCAGGGCCGCGGCGAGTTCGCGGGCATCAATGGCCACTTCAATCGCCTCGCCCGTGAGTTTCATTTCGTGACGGGGGCTGATGGCGTCGGGCACCGGCGGCCGGACCGGATTCGTCAGGTCGCCCGAGGGAGTGTCCGTGGTCGCTGCGGAAGCTGGATCTGCAGAGTCTGCGGATCGCACAGCGGTGGGATTCGCCCAGCGTTCGTAGGCGTCTCCCAGGTAGTCAAATACCGACTTCTGACCGATGTCTTCGGAGATGTAGCCCGCCAACCCGTGGCGCATGAGGGCTGCATCAATCGGCTGCCGGACAACCCCGACAATCGACTGGCCCATGAACAGCGCCAGGCTGACACCGACCACCAGACCCGCCAGAGCGCGCAGCAGATGCGTCCGGAGTTCGTCCAGATGCTCGCCAAAGCTCATCGAGTGATCTTCAAACAGATCGCGTGATTTTGGAGACATACACAGGCGGCAACCGCAGGACCGCGGGGGCCTTCCGGAGG
>JBGSIP010000987.1:0-1564 GCA_041742495.1 Planctomycetaceae bacterium | reverse complement strand
GACTTCTCTACCGGCGGGCAGGTTGACTTGTCGTAAGTCCAGTATCCCCGACAGGATTCGAACCTGTAACCTTCGGCTTCGGAGGCCGCGCGAAATGCACGGTGACAACGGAGCGCGAAGTTGTTGCCCTGTCAGGAATTGTGAGTTAGACCGAGAACCGTTTTAAGCCGTCCAACGATTCAATAGCTTATCCTTTTTTCCAGAGATTTGAAGGGCTCTCTGACGGATCTCTGACGCAACTCTGACACCAACCGCCTTCGATTTTCGCTGCGTCAACATCGCAGGAAAGGCGCGGGGAGATCGGAAATTTCAGCTCAAGAGTCTTGCTTGATGCCTGTACGACGCGGCCACCCTGTGTGCGTCGTTGCTTCCGAAGCCAGTCGCGGGACTCGAATGAGAATCTCGTTTATCCGAGGTCATGTAGTGGCCAAGGGTTGCATCCCAGCGAATCGCGGGTGGCAGCGATGAGGTAGCACTGCGATGGCTCAGAATGTCGCTCGATGTCGGCCGTGGGCGTTCGACTAACGGCGTCGCCCTGTGTGACCCTGATCGATCATTGCTTCCTACTCAAGCGTCTCCTACCATGCTGGGATACCTAATCGCTCGAAATAGGCGGTCAAGGTCGAACAAGTATTATCTGGCGCACCAACACGAATGGGAGCGCAACGGTTGGTTGAGCGGGCGCGACATCGAGCTTCTTGGCGCGCTGAACCTGCCGCTCTTAGCGCTCCCGGTTGACTCCTGTCTGCAGTTCCGGCCATCGATCGGCGTTTATTGGGGGACGATTTGTGCTTCCACGCATTCTCATGAGCTGCCTGTCAGCCGCACTGTGGTTCCTCGCCGGCTGCGGCTCGAAACCTGCTCCGGCCGTTGGATTCATACCTACGCAGCCGCCCGCGGCGGCTGCAGCGAAGGGTCGGCCTGACCCTCATCGCGATTCCGGTGGCGATCGACAAGCGGCATCCACGCCAGCGGCATCGAACACTACAGAACTTGCCCTCGCCCAACTGACCGCACTGGCCAGCTTCGCTGACCAGCTGCAGCTCGATTCCAGTACTCCACCGGACGGCCTGTTGGCCGTGCAGGCATTCGTGCAGCAAGATCCGGACTCCAACAGGCTTCGGACCAATCTGATACTGGATGGCCTACGAAACGAACTGGCCGCAGACAGGGATTTGGTGGTAACGCTCGAGGGCATGTTGCTGGCTCTGCAAGCTACCGCACCCAGCGCGCGGATGTGGTCTCTGCGGCAGCGATCGCAAACTGTTTGGACCGATGTACGGGCAGGATCCCCTCATTCCCGAATCGGACTGTACGAAAGCTCCGCCGTGGTAGTAGCGTATCGCGGGAAGATGTTTAGCCGGGTTCTCCAGGAAACCGCTCTGTGGTCCGACGAGTGCCTTGCCTTTGCCGCAGCGGCCAGGCAAAGACTGGATTCCATTGCCGACGCCCCACAGCAAGACCGGGTTGCTGCGGCCCTCAGCCGACTGGAAGCGGGCATCCATGGCCTCGACGCGCCGGTTCCGCCAGAGCAGGACCAACCACCACTGAGCCCGGACGCGGG
>JBGSIP010000986.1:0-3304 GCA_041742495.1 Planctomycetaceae bacterium | reverse complement strand
CCACGCACACGGCGGCGGCACCGGTGCCGCAGGCCTGCGTCTCTCCGGAGCCACGTTCCCACACCCGCATCCGCACTTCGCTGGGGCCCAACACCTGGACGAACTCCGCATTCACGCGGCGGGGAAACGCGGCATGGTGTTCAATCTGCGGGCCAATCTCCAGCACCCAGGCGTCCGTCAGCGCCTCGACATATGTCACGCAGTGAGGATTCCCCATCGAAACGCAGGTCACGGGAAATGTGCGGCCTCCGGCAGTCAGTTCGACATTCATCGGCGGCGTCCCCACCAGTGTCGTGGGAATGCGCTCGCCGAGCAGCATGGGCGGCCCCATGTTGACGCGGACCTGCTCGACACGCCCATGCACAATTTCGGTCAATTCCAGCGTGAGAACACCGGCACCGGTTTCGATGGTGAGCGGATTCGCACGCACCAGACCTCGGTCGTAAACGTATTTGGCAACGCAGCGAATCGCGTTGCCGCACATTTCCGCTTCGCTGCCGTCCGCGTTGTACATGCGCATCCGCGCGTGAGCGACGCTGGAGGGACCAATCACCACCAGACCATCTCCGCCAATCCCGCGATGCCGATCGGAGACCGCCTGAGCCAAGGCGGGCAAATCGGGCGGGAGAGAATGCTCGAACGCACTGACGTAAACATAATCATTGCCCGCGCCGTGCATCTTGGTGAATCGCAAAATTTGAGCAGCCATGGCAGTTTACTTTGTCGTCACTGGGGTGCTGAGTTGAATCCGGTGTGCGTCGAGAAGGCGGCTTTGAGTTCGTCACGACGGCGGGTACGCAGACCGAATCAATACGTCGCGGTGAGAGGTCGCGGCCAAGCCCGCGACGCGGCCGCCGGTTATGTCTCAATTTCCGCCGGCGTGCAAGGTTCGACAACCGGCGGACCAACTCGGCCTCTCGCTCTCGGGAGAAACTTTGCGAAATTGGCGGAAATTTTCCGCACCTGAGGGCCGCCCAGCGTCCAATCCTGCGGAATTCCCTGTCACGCCGCTCCCTGTCGACTTTTGTAGCGGGACTCACTGAGAACCGCCTGCGGGCGGTACTGACCATTCTCTCCTGCCGGCCCAACGACCCAGCCCGGCCGATGGACATCGTCGCGCCTGGGCGACCTGTCGGCTGGCTGAATTTGACTATCGATTCTGAATGCCCTGTCTGTCTGCTTGCCATGTCTGACTGTCGAAAGGTGCCGCATGTTCGCTCGCTTCTCGTGGAAGTGGCCCCCACAATCGACCCATTCACCAACCGCGGACCCGCCTCCGGCGCGACATATTGCAACGCACGTCTCCGCGACGGACGGATCCGCGACCGAGCACTCCGCGCCTGCGCACGTCAGTCGCTGGGGAACGTTGTGCCTGTCGCTGACGCTGGCCTTGGTCAACCTGCTGCCATCCCCTCCCCCAGCCTGGTCACAGGACACCGCTTCGCCGTTTGGTACGACCGAACCGACGGCTCGGGACCGTTCCGCGACCGCAGGACCGTTCGTTGAACCCGACCCTTTGGCACCGCGCGAAGCGGCACCCCCCGAGCGGCCGCACACCATCTACATCCCCTTCGCGCAACTGACGCGTCTGTTTGGTGATGTGACGGCTGCCGCCGTCGTTCCATATGCCGAATACCTGGAATATCTGCAGCAGCGCGGAAAAACTCCGCCACCTCCGGTGCCAGCCGCCATCACGGCTGCCCACTACGAAGCCAGTGTCCGCGGTGACGAAGTTCACATTGTCGCCCGACTGACCGTGCGTGTGCTCCAGTCGGGCTGGACCGAACTGCCACTGCCCGTGGGCGGTGCCACCGTCGGGGGTCTGACCGCCAGTGATTCGCGAGTCGCGCTGCGAGCGCCAGCGCCCGGACAGACGACAGTGTTGTTGCCCGGCAGCGGCACCTATGAATTGAATCTGACGCTGGGAAGCCGCGTGAAGTCGACTCCCGATGGTCGCGAAGTGACGTGGCGGACCCCCCCCGCGGGCGTCACCACGCTGACACTGACCCTCGATGCCACCGAGCAGTCGGTCCAACTGGGAGAGCACGCCGTGGTGCTCTCGCAAACACAAGTCGAAGGGGGGACGCGCCTGGTGGCCCAGCTGGGGCCGGCAGAGCAAATTGCCATTCGCTACCGACCAGAGGCCAGCGCGCAACCGCAGATGGATCTGTTGTCCGCTGCCACCACACACTCCGCAGTTTCCGTTCGCGACGGACTGGTCCACACCCAGGCGCTGGTGAAATGGGAAATTCTGCGGGGCGAGATCGAGGAGTTCCGCCTGCTGGCTCCAGCCGGTGACCGGATTCTGGATGTCACCTGCCAGGAACGTCTGGAAGCTTGGCGGGTCGAGCCTAGTCCCCGCGGACAGATCATCGTGGGACGGCTGTTGTCCGCTGCCACGGGCACGCTCGAAATTGAAGTCCATGCGGAACGCGAATTGTCTGCGGAAGGACTCTTGCAGGTGGGAGGGCGTCTGGCGGATGGCACGGCCTGGGGGATCAGTTGTCTGGATGTCGTGCGGGAGAGCGGTCAACTGTCCGTCCAACTGCACGACGACTTGAGTTTTGCACTGGATCGGCAGGAAGGATTGATTCGCATCGACGCGGCCGAAACCGATCCTCGTCTGCGGACGAACGGCGCACAGGCCTACAAGTTTTTCTCCGGCGTCTATCAACTATCGGGGACCGCCCGACCAATCGAACCGCTGGTCGTCGTGCAGGCCACGCATCGCCTGAATCTGCAGGATGATCGTGTGTTGATGGCCACGCATCTGGAGTATCAGGTGCAGCGGGCAGGCATCTTTGTGCTCAATCTGTCCATCCCCGCAGGTTGCACCGTCACCCAGGTGCAGGGAGACAAGGTCAAGGACTTTGCCTTCGATGCCGCCGCGCGCGAACTGCACGTGACCCTGCTGGAGAAAACCGCTGGACAGTTTGGCATCACCGTGATTGGCACACAGGACATTGCCAATTTCGATCAGCCAGTCTCTCTGCCGCTGCCACAGCCGCTGCGCGTGGAGCAGGAACGAGGGCAGATCCAACTCTTTGCGCAACCCGCGCTGGATTTGCAGACGGGTGATGATGGTGTCCAGGGAGCCGAACCCTCCGCCGTCACGCTCGATTCCACGGCGGCGTGGCGGTTTGTCGGCAGTTGGATTTATCAACGGCGCCCCGTGGCGGTGAACGTGAGTGTCTCGCGGCGTCCCACGCGGTTGTCGGCCGACGTGGGCACGACAGTGACCGCTCGCGAGGAACTGATTCGCGTCGAAAGCCGGGTGACGTTTCATGTCGAGTATGCGGGATTG
>JBGSIP010000985.1:0-4875 GCA_041742495.1 Planctomycetaceae bacterium | reverse complement strand
TGCGGATGCAGTCGGCGGCGGAACTGGTGTCACTGGAATTCCCCGGCTATGCCATCGGCGGGTTGAGCGTCGGCGAAGCGCCGGCCGAAATGTATCGCACACTCGAAGTCACTGTCCCCTGCCTGCCCGCGCACAAGCCGCGGTACCTGATGGGGGTGGGGACGCCGCAGGATCTGGTGGAATCGGTGTTGCGCGGCGTGGACATGTTCGACTGCGTCATGCCGACGCGCAACGGCCGCAATGCGATGGCGTTTACGCGGACGGGCCCCGTCCGGATGCGCAACGAAAAACATCGCCAGGACCGTTCCCCCCTCGATCCCACGATCGATTGTCCGGCGAGTCGCGACTATAGCCGAGCCTATCTGCGACATCTGTTCATGGCCCGGGAGATGCTGGGGCCAATCTTGCTGTCGTGGCACAACATTGCCTTTTACCACGACCTGTTGCGCCGACTGCGGACGGCAATTCTTGAGAATCGATCCCGGGAGTTCCTCGCAGCCCACCTTGCTGAGTCGGCAGCGGCCCACTAACATGACCTCTTTGAATTTTCCAGGCGGGCTGTAAGCCTTGGCGATCGTTGGACTTCCGGGTGGAACGTGCTTCCGCTCCGGCTCTCTGCGCTCCCGCGGCACGGCCCCGTGCAAGGCGTGACGTGACATGTGGTGGTTGATGGTGGCTCTGCCAGTCCTGGCACAAGCACCGGCTGCCGGCGGAGCACCTGCGGAAGGCGGCGGTTCGCTGTGGGAGGTGCTGCAGGCAATGGCACCGGTCATTGCTATGGCGGCCGCGGCGTACTTTCTGCTGGTGCAGATGCCCGAGCAGCGGGAGCGCTCGCGACGGGATGACTTTCTGAAGAACCTGAAAAAAAGCGATGTGGTAGTGACCACCGGTGGCATCATCGGTACGGTGGCCAATGTCTCGGCGGACGCGCCGGACATCACCATCAAGATTGACGACAATACTCGCATGCGTGTCCGCAAGACGCACATCGAAGGGTTGTGGAAAGAGCCGTCGAAGGACGTGCCTCCCCCGCCCGCCAAGCCCGCCTGAGAATCTTCTGGCCTCCTGCCGCTGGTGCCCCTTCCGGGTCGCCCGGCGGCACCCGGATCGAAACTCTCAGCGGACAAACTGACTGACGACGACTCTCTTGGCCACTGGAGGGCGCAGAACCGGGTTTCGGGTTCCGCCAGCCGACGAGGCCATCCGTTCCCGGCCGGACACTTGATTTGAACAGCAGTCCGCGGCCCGAGGCGGCAACTGGTTTCTTTGTTTCACAGGAATGAGGTTCGATGCCCACGTGGGTCCAAGTCTTGCTGATCCTGTTCAGCGTGTTCGTCCTGCCATTTATCGTGGCAGAACTGATCCAGCGCGTGCTGCGCGTCAAGGGGATTGCCTCACGGCTGGGAATCGTCCTGATGACGATTGCCATTTCCGTCGTGCCATTCCTGCGGACGACCATGTCTGGGCGGCCCTGGACCGATGCGGTGAAGCTGGGGATCGACCTCGCCGGGGGGACCAACCTCGTTTACGAAGTCGACCGCGAAGCGGCTGAGTCCGGTGGCAAAGCAGTCTCCGACGAATCGATGGACATGCTGACGGCAGCCATCGCCCGGCGCGTGAATCCCGCGGGGACCAAGGAAATTGCGATCCGGCGGGTCGGCGTGCAGCGGGTCGAAGTGATTATTCCCGGGGCGGACACCGCCGAGGTGGAACGCACCAAGCGGGAAATCGTGAACCTGGGCAGCCTCGAATTCGGCATTCTGGCCAACCAGCAGGATCACCGCGAACTGATTCAAGCCGCGCAGGACGAACCCTACGAGGCGCGGGCTGCGGGCGTCCTGGGCCGCTGGATTCCATTGGCGCGCACCGCCGAGGGGACCTACAAGCAATTTGAAGGCTACGGCGAAATCGCTGAACGCGAACGAGACGTGGAGGGTGAGAAAGTTCGCGAAGTGCTGGTCGTCATTGATCCCGAAGAAAACCGCCTGACGGGCAAGTACCTCAAGAGCGCTCGCCGCTCGACCGATGAAGCCGGCGCTCCGGCCGTGAGCTTCTCGTTCAATACGCGTGGGGCGTATCTGATGCAAAACCTCACCTCGAACAATCGTCCTCGCAAGGACGGTTTCAAACGGCGGCTGGCGATTGTCCTCAACGGCACCGTGGAATCTGCCCCCGGCCTCGAGGATGTCATCAGCGACAGCGGCATCATCCACGGTTCGTTCACCGTGCAGGAAGTCAAAGAACTGGTCGCCGTCCTCAATGCCGGAGCATTGGAACTGCCGCTGAAGCGAGATCCGGTGAACGAGTTCACCGTCAGCCCGACGCTCGGTGTCGATGTGCAGGAGAAAGGCATCCGGGCCATCGTCATTTCGAGCTTGGCCGTGTTTGTCTTTATGGCCGTGTACTACTTGTACGCGGGCTTGGTGGCTGACCTCTGTCTGATTCTGAACCTGATTCTCGTCGTCGGCGTGATGTCGCTGATTGACGCCACATTCACGCTGCCTGGCCTTGCGGGACTGGTGCTGACGATCGGGATGTCGGTCGACGCCAACGTGCTGATCTACGAACGCATGCGGGAAGAGCTGGCCAAGGGTTCCAGCATGCGATTGTCCATTCGCAATGGATTCAGCCGGGCCTTCTCGACCATCGTCGACGCCAACGTCACCACGCTGATCACCGCCGTCGTGCTGTACGTCATCGGCACCGATCAGGTCCGTGGTTTCTCTGTCTCGCTGATCATCGGGATTCTGGCAGGCATGTTCTCGGCCGTGTATGCAGGCCGGGTCATCTTTGACATCTCGGAGGCCAAGGGCTGGATCAAAGGTCTGCCCAGGTTTGCCCTGTTGAAGGGACTGAACATCGACTTTTTGAAGTACCGCGGTGCCGCCACGGTCTTCTCGCTGGTGGTCATTGGGATTGGCATGGCGGCCACGTTTGCCCGTGGCGAGCGCAACCTCGACATCGACTTCACCGGCGGCTCAATGGTCACTTTCGAGTTTGATAAAGAGCCCGAACTGGAAGTTGCACGACGACTGTTGCGCGAAGGCGTCGGTCCGGACGTGTCGCTGGAGAAGCTGGTTCTCGCTGGCGACAACGGCGGTGCGGATCGCGATCTGTATCGACTGCGGTCGACCAACCAGAATGAAACAGAAGTCCGCGACCGCGTGCGGGACACGTTTGCGAAGACCGAATTCGCGCTGAAGCGTGTCTCGGCCGAAGCGGCTGCCGTGGCGGATATTCCTGCTGCCACCGAAGGAGCCAGCGACAAGTTTGCGGGGGGCTCGAAGGTCGATATCAAGGTCTCTGACGAACTGGCTCCGGGCGTTATGGTGACCCGCCTGCAACGGGCCCTTTCGGAACTGCCGCAACCCCCTGAAAACCTGAGCTCGCTGGAGCAATTGGTCGAAGTCACTGGCACGGCGGGCAGCGGCATGAACGCCGAAGTTGGACAGGCCCGTCGCTACTCGGCGTTTACCATCCAGGTCAGCCCGGAACTCCCACGGGAAGCGTTCTCGGCCGGAGTCGACTCCATGGTGAAATTGTTCGCCACCGAGCCGGTTTTCAGCGAAGTGAACTCCTTCAACGCGTCCGTCGCCGGGGAGACGCAGGAATACGCCCTCATCGCCATTCTCGTGAGTCTGCTCGCCATTGTGGCGTACATCTGGTTCCGGTTTGAAAGCGTGTCGTTCGGTCTGGCGGCGGTCATCGCTCTGGTTCACGACACACTGGTGACGATTGGTGCGCTGTCAATTGCTGCATACCTGTCGGGAACGCCGCTGGGACCACTATTCCTGTTTGAAGACTTCAAGATCAGCCTGGCGACGATTGCCTCACTGCTGACAGTGATTGGTTACTCGCTGAACGACACGATCGTCATCTTTGACCGGATTCGGGAAATTCGTGGCCGCAATCCGGAACTGACTCGTGAGATGATCAACGCCAGCGTGAACCAGACGCTGTCCCGTACGATCCTCACCTCGCTGACCACGTTGATTGTCGTGGTGATCCTCTACGCGATTGGCGGCGAAGGGATTCACGGCTTTGCGTTCTGTCTGCTGGTCGGGGTGATCACGGGAACTTACAGCACGATCTTCATTGCGAATCCCGCGCTGTTGTGGCTGCGTACCAAAGCGGCCCCTGCGAGCGTCCCTGCCGGGGCGCGAGCCGTGCGATCCTGATCTGTCCGTAGAGCATCTCCGGGCACAATCGTCCGGAGATGCTCCCGACCGGCACAGAGGCTGGCCAATCAGCGTCCGGCTGGAGTGTCATGGCGTAAGCTTTGAGGACCGATGCTCCACGGGCATTTCAGTTCCAGCCACATCTTCCCAACGGGCCACAAGCACCCCTTGCTACCCACCGATCGCTCCGACAACCCTGCCAATCTTGCTGCCGCAGGCACAAACCCCCCTCCGGGGGCTTTCGGGGGGAGTTGAAATGTTGGGGTGCGTGGGAAAGAATCGCGGGGTCTGACGATTTCCGAGGTGGCGTGAGGCGCGTCGGCGGAGCGAATCGCTTCGGTGGCCGCCTCTTTGCCAACTCAAGCGGCGGACAGGGCTCAACTCGACGTACTTCACACAACTGGGAAGGTTTGTCATGCAGCGCAACTCGTGGTCTCGACCGGTCCTGTTTTCGCGATCACTGCCGACCGCTTTGGTGGCCCTGCCACTGCTGCTGGCGGGTTGGGCTGCCTGGGCGGAGTATCCCGTGCCCGTGCAGGATGTCGCCGGTGCCGACGTGCTGGCAGTGGCAGCCACGGCTGCGGTGGAGCGCATTGAGAAGGCACTGGAGAAGCCGTGGGATGACGCCTCGGAACGGGTCGTGGAGGGTGCAGGACTGCTGGCGTGCGTGGGTCAGGCGCTGGCCAGTCATCCGCAG
>JBGSIP010000984.1:0-2782 GCA_041742495.1 Planctomycetaceae bacterium | reverse complement strand
AATCGCGCTGCGATCGCCCATTCACCAAGCGTTCAGCGGTTGCGCGAGTCGGCCGGCGAGTGCCCGCCGCCCAGCCCCCCTCAGGCATCAATCAACCCGCCACGCACCCGCAACTGCCACCACTCCCGGACCTCTCTCCCTCACCGCCCGCTCGCAGTTCCTCCACCCCCCGTGCCGCGCTCGCCCCTGCGCGACAAACTGCTACAGTGACGAAGTCGCTTGGGAGTGCCCGCCAGCCTCTGTCCGCCGGCACTTTTCGGTGTGCCGTGGCAAATTCCGCGGCGGCTTCCGAGCTGCCTGCTTTGTCCAGTTTCTCGCTCAGATCGCGCCATGACAGACTTCCGCATCGAACACGATTCCATGGGTGAGGTGCAGGTGCCCGCCCAGGCTTATTTCAGCGCCCAGACCCAGCGCGCGGTCGCCAACTTCCCCATCTCGGGCTGGCCTTTGCGACCAGAACTGGTCCGCGCCATGGGACTAGTGAAGTACGCCTGCGGCATTGCGAATCGCGACCTTGGCAAGCTCACAGGCAGCGGCAAGCGCCCCTTGAATGCCCAACAGGTCGCTGCCCTGCTGGCCGCGGCCCGGGAAGTCGCCAATGGCGAATTCGCCGACCAGTTTCCCATCGACGTCTTTCAGACCGGTTCCGGCACGTCGAGCAACATGAACGCCAATGAGGTGATCAGCAACAGGGCCATCGAACTGCTCGGCGGAGACCGCTTTGCCGCAGACAAACCGGTCCACCCCAACGACCACGTGAACATGGGGCAAAGCACCAACGACACCTTCCCGACCGCCATTCATGTGGCTGTGGCGATGGCCATCCGCGGGCAACTCATTCCGGCGCTCGACAAACTCCAACGTTCGCTGGCGGACAAAGCCGCGGCGTGGGACCGCATTATTAAAATCGGACGCACCCATCTGGCCGACGCCACACCACTGCGGCTGGGACAGGAATTCGGGGGCTTCGCCCGCCAGTTAAGCCTCTCCCTGGAACGCGCCCAGCGCGCCATCGAGGCCGTACTCGAACTCCCCGTCGGCGGTACGGCGGTGGGCTCCGGGATTAACACCCATCCGGAATTCGGACGACGTGTGGCGGCCGCCCTCGCCGAAGACACCGGCATTCCCTTCGTCGAAGCCGTCAACCACTTCGAAGGCAACGCCCAGCGCGACGGCCTCGTGGAATCGCATGCCCAGTTGCGCACCATTGCCGTCACGCTGTTCAACGTCGCCAACAACATCCGCTGGCTCGGTTCGGGACCACGCTGCGGTTTTTACGAAGTCATCCTCCCCGATCTGCAGCCCGGCAGTTCCATCATGCCCGGCAAGGTCAACCCGGTCATGTGCGAAAGCCTCATGCAGGTGGCCGCACGCGTCATGGGCAACGACCAGACGCTGGTCATCAGCGGAGCTTCCGGCGGACAATTCCAGCTCAACATCATGATGCCCGTCATGGGACAGACCACGCTGGAAAGCATCATGCTGCTGGCCCGCGGCACGGACGCCTTTGTCGATTTGTGCACACGCGACATGCAGGCGAATGCCCAGCGGTGCGAAGCCGCCGTGGAAAACAGCCTCGCCATGTGTACGAGCCTCAATCCTCACATCGGCTACGAAAAAGCGGCCAAGCTGGCCAAGGAAGCCTTTCAGACAGGCAAGACCATCCGCCAGTTGTGCGAGGAACAGAACATCCTCCCGCCCGACGTCCTCAATGCCGCGCTCGACCCCATGTCCATGACGGAGCCACACGCCTAAAGTCATCGTTTTCGTACGGCTTTCCCCGTTGGCCCCTCCGACGGCCACTTCTCATGGACACGGTGACTGTTTGATCCGCCTGGCACTCAAGAATCTCGCGGGGCGACCGCTGCGCACGGCGCTCGCCATGGTCGGCGTAGCGATCGCCATTTTTGCGATGGTCGCCTTGTTCAGCGTCAAAGCGGGCATGCAGCGCATCGTCGCGAGCACCGTCGATCGCATCCCCGGCCTCATCGCCATGCAGCGCGGCGCTCCCATACCGCTATTTTCCAAACTCCCCGCACCGTGGCTGGAGGAAATTGAAGCCATTCCCGGAGTCGCGCGCGTCAGCCCAGAAGCCTGGGTTCGCGGCAATGTCATCGATGGGCGCGTCGTCTCCAGTCCACCCCGCCTGCTGGGCGGCATCGATGTGCGACGTCGGCTTGCGCTGGAGGCCGCCGTGTATCGCGATGACATCATCGCCGGACGCTTTTTGGCCCCTACCGATGACAACGCCTATCGCTGCGTGATCAGTCAGGACATTGCCGACAGCCTGGGCAAGGGGGTCTCCGATGTTCTGGAACTCAACGGCAGCGAGTTCACCATTGTCGGCATCTACTCCACCGGGTCGTTGTTTCTGGATGTCGCCATTCTCGTCGACATGCTCACCTTTCGGCAGGCCGCCCAGTTCGACGACGACTACGTCTCGTCCTATTACATCGAACTCGACCCCACCGCCGACCCCGCCGCGATGTCGATTCAGATTCGTGATCAGTTTGCCAATCGCCAGCTCGACAACTGGCAAAGCTCGTTTGCATCCCGGCTCATGCAGGGGGGGAATGTGATCACCGAACTGACCCGCTCGCTCGATTTCTCGCTCCGCGGTCCGCCCCCTTCAGCGGCTTCTTCCTCGCCGCCTTCTTCGTCGCCGCCATCCTCCTCAGCACCTTCGCCTGCCGCTGCGGTGGCCTCGACATCCGCGACTTCCGCGGCCGATAACGCCCATACAGCGAGTGCAGCCCCCGATGCGGAATCCGAGACCGCCACC
>JBGSIP010000983.1:0-5104 GCA_041742495.1 Planctomycetaceae bacterium | reverse complement strand
TGTCTGTCTATCGCTATGTATCAGGCATCGTCGGGGTCACGTGGCACCCTGGGACCTACGATGGCTGGCAAACAGCGGTGGATGAGCTAGTAGGTCAGGCTGTGCCTGACGAGGGACGAAGCGATCACGCTGACATCGGCGGCGCTGGGACTCTTGCGTCCGGCAAAGCAGAGCGGGATCGAGCGAGGAATTCAGTCCTGCCACAGCCAGACGAGAATTTCGGGCAGAATGGACATGCCGTGCTTCTTCGAGTGCATCCCTTTTCCCGCCACAAAGCGGTACTCGTAGCCCGCATAGTCGAGGGCCG
This sequence comes from Planctomycetaceae bacterium, assembly GCA_041742495.1. Taxonomy (GTDB): domain Bacteria; phylum Planctomycetota; class Planctomycetia; order Planctomycetales; family Planctomycetaceae; genus JBGSIP01. The sequence continues at coordinate 4,797 of JBGSIP010000983.1, read as the reverse complement.
CTGCCATCCGTTCATTGTTCAAGAACCAGTTGCCCAACTGATTGTCGAGGTCGTTTTCGCCATCCTGGAGAAAGATGCGGATGTTCCGTCGTGGCTCGGTCTTGCGAATCAGGCCGGGGTAATCGTGAGCCGTTTTCCATGGTCCAAACTCCCCGTTCGGCCGACTGCCATCCGCCAGGGGATAGTCGTCGACCCGGCGAAAGTCGCAATAGCTGCCGACGAAAGTGACTACCCGGCCAAACAGATCATTGCGATGCCAGGCGGCGGTAAACGCGCAACTGCCCCCTGACGAACTGCCGCAGATGGCATGGTCGCTGGCCGCTTTCGAAAGGTTGTAGCGGGCGCTGACCAGCGGCAGGATTTCCGCTTCCAGAAAATCCGCATAGCGGCGGGTACACGTGTCGTATTCATTTCCGCGGTTGGAGATCGGCTCGCCGCCAGCCCGCGCGGGAGGGAGTTCGCCCGGATCGATAAAAATGGCAATCACCGGGGGAATCTTCTGTTGATGAATCAGATTGTCGAACACCGTGCAGGCGTTGCCATCCCCTTTGCAGAACCCCGCGCCATCATTGAACACCATCCAGCGAGTCGGCACAGAAGCGTCGTATTGCTGCGGCACATACACCCACCATTTGCGGGTCGTGCCGGGGAAAAAGGCCGCCGCGGTGTGGATCCCCATGTCGATCAGTTCTCCCGTGGGAACACCGGGTTGGACCTGACTCTCGGGGAGCCACTCATAACTTTCAAAGCCAAAGCGATTGTCCTTGCCCAGTGAAAGCCGCACGCCGTTCACCTCATAGCGGTAGTGCACTGAGGTGAAGTTCGGAAACTTAGCCGTCGCCACCCACAAGTCGGAATCCCCCAGACGTTGCATGGGCCATTCGCGTTGCTTTTCAGCGTGTACCTTGACCTTGGCATCGCGTGGTGCCTGCAGTGCCCACAGCGCCACGCCACCCCCGTCGGCGGTGTTCTCGACCAGTTGACGGTGGGCCCCCTGTGACAGATCTGTCTGGGGATACTTGGTGCGAATGAACGCGGTGATCTCCGCCACGTCGCTCGCCGAAATCTCTCCGTCGCTAAGCGCTGCGTGCACTTGCGAAACAGATTTGAGCGGAGCGTTGGCCACGGCTGTCGCCGCGTGCCAACTGGCACACCCTGCCACGAGAAATACAAAGCAAAGCCGTCGGCAGGCCACGTCAATCATGGTTGAACTCCGTCATCATTGTTGCGCACGTGGGCGAGTAGATCGGACAACGTCTGCACCAGCTCAGGGTGCTGCGCCGCCACGTCATGTTCTTCGCCGGGGTCGGCGAGTGTGTTGAACAGTGCGCCAGGTCGATCAATGGCGGCCGTAGTCCACGGGCCCAGTCCATCGCGCGATTTGCTGGCCGGAATGAACTTCCACGCACCTTGCCGCAGCACCAGTTGATTGCCTGTTTCATGAATGAGGTGCGGACGTCCGACCGGATCCTGCCCGATGAGTGTGTCGAATTCATTGCGGGAGTCGCGGCAGGATTCCGCGGGAGGCACCACACCAGCCACAGCGGCCAGCGTGCGGGTCAGATCAATCTGGCCAAACAGCGCCGCGCTGGTGCTGCCCGGCGTGATGCGTCCGGGCCAGCGAGCCACAAACGGCACACGCGTCCCCCCTTCAAAACTGGAGTACTTGCCCGCCCGCCAGGGACCGTTGGGATCGTGCCCGCCGAGCTTTTCGTTGGCGTCGTCCACATAGCCGTCATCCAGCACGGGACCGTTGTCGGAAGTAAACATGACGAGGGTGGAATCGGTCAGCGACAGTTCATCCAACTGGCGGAGCACTTCCCCCACGCACCAGTCGAGTTGCCGCATCGCGTCGCCACGGGGGCCCAGGCCCGACGATCCAACAAAGCGCGAATGGGGGACCCGCGGTACGTGAATGTCGTGCGTGCTGAAGTAGAGAAAGAACGGCTCGCTGCGATGGGCGGCCATAAACTCCAGCGCCCGTGACGTGATGACATCGGCCATGTCTTCGTCGATCCAGCGGGCCCGCTCGCCCCCCGTCATCCAGCCAATTCGCGAAACACCGTTGACGATGGTCTGATTGTGACCGTGCGAGAACATCTGCTTGAGCAGATCGGGGCGTTCTTCGCCCGAGGGGGCCGTACCGATGCGTTTGTTGTAGCTCACCGTCATTGGATCCGCAGGATCGAGATCGACCACGCGTCCTTGTTGCACGTACACGCAGGGGACGCGGTCCCCGGTCGCGGGGATCAAAAAGTGTTCGTCAAAGCCGATATCCTGCGGCCCCGGCGAAATGGTGCCGTTCCAATCGACATTGCCAGTCCCCAACCCCAGATGCCATTTGCCAACCACGCCGGTGGCATAGCCAGCCGATTTCAACAGGCTCGCCATCGTCACAGTCCCCGGGGGAATGATGGCCCGGGCATCTCCCGGCAAGATGCCGGTCCCGGTTTGTCGAAACGCGTACTGCCCGGTGAGCATCGCAAACCGGGAGGGTGTACACGTGGCGGCCGAACAATGTGCGTCGGTCATCCGCAATCCCTCGCGGGCAATGCGGTCGATGTGCGGCGTCTGGAGGGCCGAGCCACCGTTGCAACTCACATCCCCAAAGCCAACATCGTCGGCATAGATCAGCACGATATTCGGCGTTTCTGCCGCAGCCATGTTCGGCAGGCGACACGCCCACAGGCTCAGCAGAACGCACAGTAAACGAGTCATGGGCGAGCACCATCACGCAGAAGACAAAAGGAAGAGGGTCGTGGGCAGGCATCCGTGAAGCGCGGCAGGCAGGGGAGTGCTGCCATCAGAACACGCGGTCCGCCAATTGCCAAGTCAATCGGCCAGTCAGTTCACAAGACCGGCCCGCAGTTGTGCAGTCGCCGTAGTATTCCCTCTCTCGCTGAATGTCAGGCAGCGTGAGTCAGAGGGTGCCACTGCTGGCTGGCCCAGCAGTGAGGGGATTGCTACGTCAAGCTGTGCCTGTCACGCAGCGATCGAAAGCCCTCTGCCCTAAGTTGTCGACCCCTCGGTCTGTCCTCCAAACGTTTGTTGGTCGAATTGCCCCAGCCTGACCTACAGGCTCCCGCTCGATTGACGCCGTCGCTGTGATGTGATTCTCTGGTCGACGTCTTGATCCACTACCACTGTGCCGGCACTGCGGCTTGGTCCAGTGGCCTCTCGCAGTGCACTCAACTTACGGAAGCCCCAATGTCCCGCACAGCTCACTCGTGGATGTTCCGTCTGTCGACCCGCTGCATCGGCGGCCCCTTGCTTCTGCTCGCTCTGGTGGCGGCTCCGCTGGCCGCACAACCGCCCGCGGCGCAGACCCCTGTTGCGCCAGCCGGGTCAGATCTCAAAGCCTTGGGGCGGCCGACGGATGGCCCATCAATTGTCTGGGTTAACACCCCCGGGAAGACCTCGGTGCCTGAGGTGCTCACACATCACACATTTTTCAGCCAGGGTGCCAACACGGATGTCGGCTTTTGCCTGTATCTCCCCCCCAGCTATGACGAATCCACAGACCGCTACCCGGTGATTTACAACCTGCACGGCAACGGGGGGAATGAGTTTCACAGTTTTGAAGAAGTGCAGGTGCTGCACGCCGGAATTGTGGCGGGAGAGTGGCCGCCGATGATCATGGTGCTGCCCAATGGGGGCAAGAGCACCATGTACAAGGACTCGGCCGATGGTCGGTTTCCCATTGAGACCATCTTCATCCGCGAACTCATTCCGCACATCGATGCCCATTGGCGCACCATTGCCAATCGGAATGGCCGGTGTATCGAAGGTTATTCGATGGGGGGCCGCGGCGCGACGCGGCTGGCCATGAAGTATCCCGAGCTGTTCTGTTCGTTGTGCTGTCAGGCCGGGAACGTACCGCGGACGTCAGAGCTCTTCGACCCGTCGCACCCGGAGTTGTTTCCCAACAACTACCTGGGGACCGACTTCCAGAACTATCTGAACAATGACGCGTTCAAGCTGCTGGAGAAGAATGCTGCCCAGATCCGCGGCAAGTTGCGCATCCAGATTTTGTGCGGGACTCAAGACAGTGGGCACCTCCCCACGATTCGTGACTTCCACGCCGCCTTGCTGGCCAACCAGATTGATCACACATATCTGGAACTGGAAGGGCTCGACCATGATCGCCGTGCTACGATCAAACTCCTGGAGTCGATCTGGTTTGACTATCACGTGGAATCGTTGCGGCGTGCGGCAGCCGGCGAACTTGACGGAGCCCCTGCGCGGAACCGCAAGTCAGGCCAGCGGTCGGGCGCGCCACAGTAGCCAGCATTCCGGCAATACCTCGTGTTCAGCAGGCTGCCGTGTGCTGGCAAGGAACGGGGGAGCGACCGCCGCTATTCACTCCGCGTGGCAAAGCTGCGGGGCAGTGGGACCAGCTCAATGTCTGAGTCTTCCGCGGTGAGTGTCAAGATGCCCGTGTCGGGACTCGCGGCAGCCAGCAACACGCGGCCACGCGAAGGGAGCGTGGAATTCGCCAACTCAGCCCCGGTGGCCGGATCAATGGCGGTCACGCGCAACAGCGTGCGATCGTCAGTTTCCGTGGGCTGATACTGCGCCAGAATCACCAGCGGCGATCCCGGATGCAGTTCGGGCGATACCAGGCTGCAATGCGGAACACTCTGGTTCCACAATTGCTCTCCCGTCCGCGCATCGAATGCCAGCAGTTGTCCACGCAGGTGAATCAACGGAACCAGTGCCTGAATGATGGGGCGCGAAACCCCCTGCGGTTGCGGCGTGGTGAAGTTCGCCTCGTCAATATTCACCAGCACCACCTCA
>JBGSIP010000982.1:0-2070 GCA_041742495.1 Planctomycetaceae bacterium | reverse complement strand
GGTCAACCAGCAGAAGGTGCGGCGCGCCGTCGTGAAGGTCGGGGATCGCGTCACCATCGGCGTGACCAACATCGAGTTGATTCTCACCACGGTGCCCACGCGGGAGGTCAGCCCGGCCGCGCCGACGGTCCGCTTCTCGGAGCGCCCCCCGGTCAATCCCGTTCCAGTCGCACCGGTCGAAATCACCTCCGCAGCGGCGGAATCCACAAAGCTCTTCGCCGGCTCGGTCGCGGAACTGCCCATCGCCGACGTGCTGCAACTGCTCCATCACATGAACAAGTCGGGCGTGCTCGTGGTCCGCGCCGGCAATGACGTGGGGAAGATTTTCATCCAGGAGGTCGAAGTCACGGCGGCGACGATCAACGGCAGTTGCGCGAAGGAACCCAAGCGCACGCTGTACCGTCTGCTGCGCTGGCAGAAAGGAACCTTCGAACTCAATCCGGCGGGGCTGGAGCCAATGCGTAGCGACATCAACGAAGTGACCGATTCGCTGCTGCTGGAGGCCGCATGGCAGCACGACGAGCTGAAGCAGCTCGAGGCGATGCTCCCGTCCTTTGAAACGCGTCTGCGCATGGCCAATCCCCTGCCCGGCCCGCTGCCCGACCTATCCCCCAGCGAGCAGAACCTCTGCAAGCTCATCATCAAGCACTCGCACCTCCTGGCGGTGCTGGATCACTTCGATGGGTCGGATTACGAGGCGTGCATCGACCTAGTCTCCCTCATGCAGCGCGAGTACATCGTCATGGGTTGACGATCCACTCCTGATGGCGGAGCGAGGCCGTCGCGGCCTGCTGGTGAATTCAACGGGCGCAGGAGCGGACCGGATTTTGCGGATTTTGAAACCTCTGGAAAACTTGGCGTTGGAGGCGACCCAGACATCCTGCAGAAGCGGCGCTCAAAGCTCCTGCCAACTGGAAACCTTGTACGTGGACTGGGAGCCGAACCCGAGGAACGCCTCGTCGTAGTGGACCGAGAAGTGACCGTTGAGCGTAATGGACTTGACGGTCATCGCCCCCATGAAATCGAGCTTGTTGTTGCCGCCGCCGTTGAATTGCAGCGCGGCGTTGGGCGCGTACAGGCCGCCGGTGAACTGCGCGTTGCCGCTGAACGTCACGCCGGTCACATCGGGCAATCCGAAAATCGTCACCTGCGGCGCCCTGCCGTTGGGGTTGAAGATGCTGTTCCCCGCCATCTTCAGCGTTCCGGTCTTGACGTAAATCTGCACCGACGCGTTCGTGCCAATGACGACCTGCCCGGAGGAGAGATCCAGCGAGCCGTTGACATACAGGCGTGCGTTGCCGTTGATGACCATGGCGTCCTTCACACCCGCAGTGGTGCCTCCGCTCGGGGCGAAGTTGCCGTTGATCATGTAGTCGCCATCCCCCACGTAATGCTTGTAAGTCGTGCCGCCATAACTGCCCGTCAGCGGCGCGAAACCAGAGGTGAATGGAGCCTTCGCGTCGGGAATGTCGAAGTTGGCGTCGTTGCGAATGCCATTCTTCACAAATCCGTTTGGTCCGAGCTTCACCGTTCCGCCAGGCCCGGTGGCGGCCCATCCGTAAATGTCGTTGTTGCCCACATTGAATGCGTTGGCGATGCCCAGAATGGTGGCCACGTTGCCGTTGGTCTTGCGGAGGTTTGCCGAGTACTGGCCGTTGGTGCTGTGTGCCGGATCATTCGAGTCGTAGCTGTCCACCTCGACGTTGTTTCCGTTCATCGTGATCTGCCCGCGGGAGAGAATGCCCACGGGGAACGGCGACTGGCCGGTCGTGCTCGCACGGATGGTCCGCCGCAGGTACTGGCCGGAATTGGGCATGCGAACCCAGCCGTCCGACACGACAGCGGGATTGGCTCCGCCCTCGACGCGCACCCAGTACACCCTGTCCGCTCCCGGCCCGAGAATGCGGATCGCCCCCGGGAAGCTGCCGTTGGTGTAAGAGTAATTGTACCATCCGTTGCCGTTCGCCAGCAGTCCGTTGGGACCGTTCACATTGAGGTTCATCAACCCCTCCTCAATGCCCGCCTCGGCCACGGGAATGCACTCGTTCCAAACCTGCGAGCGGGAGACGG
>JBGSIP010000981.1:0-2047 GCA_041742495.1 Planctomycetaceae bacterium | reverse complement strand
GCCCGCCGGCACGCTCGCGACAACGCCCGCCACTGCTCCCGGGCGAACCGTAGTCCGCGGGAAAAATCGGCGGCCGACGAACACAGCAAGGCCGCGCCCCCCTCTGCTTCCAGCAATTGCACCTGCTCAACCAACCCGCCTCGCGCATCGACCACCGGCACACAGCCCGAACGCATCCCCTCCGCGCACACGCGCCCAAAACTCTCGGTGAGCGTCGGATGGTGATATAGCCAGACGTGCCACCGCGCTAAATGCCGGCGTGCATCCGGACGGGCGGAAATGAACCGCACCCGCCCCGCGCACGCCCGCTCGAGTGCAGCCTGCTGCTCCGCCGGACAACCGACAAACTCCCACGTCACGTCGGCCTGTTCCGCCGCCAGCTTTGCATACAGGCTGACGAGTTCCACCGGCCACTTTCTGGCGGACGGAGTACACATCCGCCCGACAATGAAACCGTCGTCCAACCCCCGCGTGTCCAGTTGCGACGTCGGCAGTCCACGAGCAACCCCCTGCCACAGTACCGGCAGCGTTGGCAGACCTAATTCCCTCGCCAGCCATTCCGAACACGCCACCGTGATATCCGCCGCGGCCGGGTCAATGTGAGAATGCAAGTAGTTCACCACCGGCACACCCAGTCGCAGCGGACCCAGGTTGCGCCCGGCATTGTGCAACAGCACCAGATCGGCCCCGGTTTCGTGAGCCAGCCGGGAGATGGAGGTCACCCGTTCAAAGATCGCTTGGCCCGTCACCAGCCCACGGAAATCGTCATCACAACCGCCGCGACAACCAATCACATGCTCGAATTCCGGCAGTGCGGCAAGCACACTCGCGACGCACGCCCCTGTCCCTCCCATGCGCGTTCCGACATTGCACACCTGCAGCAACCGCAGCGACGAGCTTCGTGACGTCATGGCGAGTCCCTTTCGCCGCGCGAGCCCCGCGCGTCGCCACACTCCAGTGGGCTGGGCAGTGCAGACGTCGATGGCGTTTCCGCCACAGCCGGGGGCAGACCCACCAGTGGTCCCCATTTCGCCAGGAAGCGTGCGCGATCGACCTGCCATTGAGATCCCCTGCTCGCCAGCGTCCGCGTGGTCTGGTGTCCCACATGCTGCAGCGGGAGACCACCAACCATCACCAGACTGCGTCGTTCACCAAATCTCATCCGCCATTGCAGGTCGGTATCCGACCAATACAGGGCCAGAGTCGGATCAAACAGCGGAACATCGGCACTCGCCTGGCGTTCCACCGCAAAGCACCAACCCGCCAGCCAGCGTTGACAAAGCGCCAGCGGCGCGAACGGCGCCGGCAACCCCCGCTCACACCGCCACTCCACACCTGCCATCCCCACCCCAGGCTCCGCCAGTCCGTCGCACAAGGCCCGCACAAAGGGGCCCCCGATCAGGACGTCGTTGTTCAGAAACACCAGTCGGTCCCCCCGGGCGACCTCCGCCCCCCGATTCCAACCCGCCGTCAGTTGCGCCGGCGACAACAGCAATTCGTGACTCGCGGCTGAATTCTCCAGAGGCACCCATCGAACCCCATCCCCCAGCCAGCGTTTCGACAATTGCCGCGAGATTGCCGACGATCCCGTATCCACCACCACAATTTCACCGCGGCCGCACAAGAGATCCGCTTCCCAGCGGTGCAGGGCACTGACACACTGCACCGTCCAGGCCAATGCTTCCGCCTGCGGAATGATGACGCTCCAAGCGGGCCCGGTCTCAGTCACCAGCGTGCTCCACCGTCGCTTTTCGCAGCAACCTCAATCGCTGGGCCAGACTCACGCCCGGCGCGTCGGCTCCTCCATCACGCGCTCGCAGTGGCGCAGTCATCTCACATGGTGTCACCACATCGATCGCCATTTCCCGCTCATCCCGCTCTGCGGGTTGTTCACGGGGCAACCCACATCGTGACTCGCGCTGTGCGTCGCGTGCCGGAGACGGGACGTCGCACATCGCGGGCAACGCGACCTCAGCGCCGCTGCGTGCGTAGACACCAATTGCCGGTTCACACGCGGGATCTCCACACCGCCGCGCAACATCCGCCA
>JBGSIP010000980.1:0-4734 GCA_041742495.1 Planctomycetaceae bacterium | reverse complement strand
GACGGCCCGCAGCACACACCATGCTCAGAACTCACCCACCGGTTGACCATCGAACATCGACAGCAACTGTTCATACGTGGAATTCACGTTGGCAGCGCTCCGCACCAGTGCCGTGTCGGCAGCCGTCTGGATATTCTCGCTGAGAAAGCGGACTGAACCATCGACCAGCGCCACTTGGGCACCGCCACGATGGTTCGAAGAGATCCCCAGCGCCTGGCGGTCATCCTGTCCACCCGAGCTGCCGTTGATCCCGCCGAACCCCGCGAACAGCGTCGACGTGCAACGCCCCACGCTGGCCCCGCCGGAACCTCTCGACACCCAGAGTAGCGCAGCAAAGGGTTGACCCATCAGTCCGGCACCACCAGCACCCACGAGAAAATTCGGATTGGGGGTCCACGCGGAAATTAAAGCGAACCGCGGGCTGTTCAATTCAAACGCCCGCTCCCCGAGCATCACGACGTTGCTGGTTCCATCGGTGACGTTCGCGATGCTGCGGCGGCACTCACGCCAGCCGAAAATGCCATCGCTGCCGCCTTCTCCAAAGCTGATGGCAAAGCCGCTGCGCATGTGCCCGGAACCGTTGCAGGCCACATAGTTCGACGTCGCGACTGCGCTCAACTGGCCATCATTGTTGTAGCCAGGACCACCAGCGGAACCGCTATCGGCAAACGTGATGCCGCGAATGCTGGCATTGTTGCGCTGCGGGCCGGGGTCGGACGGGCAGCGGAACGTTTCGACTTGCGTCGTGAGTACGTTCCAGATGGCGGGAATGGGTGCCGTGGTGTCATCTCCATCCGTGGTGGGAATCACATTGCGCGCCCGACCGCTGACACCGTTCCCGGGATTCAGCGTGTCGTACTGCGGACCGAGTTCCATGTAGGGGGAAATATATGTGCTCCAGGCCCAGTAAGGGACGTCGTCACCGGCCGCTACACCCAACGAGATCAATCCCGGCGGAAACAGTTCATAGGTGTCGTGATAGTTGTGCATGGCCAAGGCAATCTGCTTGAGATTGTTCTTGCAACTGGATCTCCGGGCGGCCTCTCGCGCCTGTTGCACCGCTGGCAGTAGCAGTGCCACCAGAATCGCGATGATGGCAATCACCACGAGGAGTTCGATCAGCGTAAATCCGGATCTTCTTCGCAACGAGTCTCGACCGCACATGTCATAGCTCCTTCAAGAACAGGAAAACAGATCAGACATTGACGACAACACACGACAACTGGGGCTGATACGAGCGCAGCACACTATTTCTCGGGATCAGGTTTGCCTTCCAACGCGATCGTAAATTCATTAGGCCCAGCTTCAGTCACCGTGACCTTGAATGCGGACCGTTCGACATCCATATACTTCCGGGGAATTCGGGAGCGACCTTCCTGATAGTATTTGCCGGACTCACTGAAGTGCTCAGGAGATACGAGCCAGCTTTCGAGCGTCACGAGGTAGTCGCCAGGATAAAGGCCCTCCAGCGAGGCCCCGGCATGCACACTAAACTTCCCTTCCGCACCGAGCAGGCCACTGGCAGTCGATCCCTCACCGGCCGGATTGAAATAAATGACGCCGTCGGTCAGCGGCTGGCCATTGAGCGTCACGATGCCTTTGGCATACGCCCCCGCGAAGTTGTCGTCGCCGCAGCCGGACAGACAGCAGACCATCAAGGCGATGAGGACAGGCACGGCGCCCAGTCGGAGAGAGAATCGGCTCATAGAAAGGACCATTCGTCAACAAGGTAGGACATTTTCACCGCGCAGCGCTTTGGCCGCTCTTTCGCATCATCTGTCGCAAATCACAGGCTCAACCGCTTGGGCGCGTGGATCAGCCATGACAGCAACTTTCATGCCGCGGGCCCCGGAGTGAGATGGGTGACTAAGTAACGGAGAATCAACATCCGCACATGCACCTCTGATCCGGGGCCCTCACGCAGTCCGTGATCGCGATTGGGGTAGACCATGTAGTCAAACGGTTTGCCCAGCTCGATCAGCCGGTCCACCAGCCCTTCGATAATTTGAATGTGTGTATTGGTCTCTCCCGATCCCGTCACAATGAGCAGATCCCCCTTGAGGCCCGACGCAAAGTTGATCGGCGCGGAGCGCTCATAGCCGTCTGGGTTCACCTGCGGGGTCCGCATGTAAATTTCCTGGAACCAGGCGTTGTAAAGCTGTGGCTGCGGCTTCGGGACAACCGCGATCCCCACGTGATAGAGATCCGGCTGGCGGAACATGGCGTTCAACGTGTTGGAGCCCCCGCCGCTCCAGCCCCAGATGCCGACGCGAGACAGGTCCACGTAAGGTCGGCTGCGCCCCAACTCCTGTAGAGCGGCTGCCTGTTCTGCGGTGGAAAGCGGGCCCAGACTGCCGAAGATGGCTCGACGCCACGCGGTACCCTTCGGCGCAGGGGTCCCACGGTTGTCGATGGAGACCACCAGATAGCCCTGCTCCGCCACCACACGGTGAAAGTGGCTTTGTGCGGCCCCCCAACTGTCGAGCACGGTCTGTGCATGCGGCTCGCCGTACACATAGACAAACACGGGGTACTTCTTCGTGGGATCAAAGCCGGGGGGCTTGATCATCCACGCATCGCAGGTCACGTCGGCTGCGATGGGCAGGGTAAAGAACTCGGTAGGCTCGCGAATCCACTCCCGCGCCTGAGCGTGGAGCGTTGCATTCTGTTCCAGCAGCCGGACCACGCGATGTGACGGCAGCTCCACAAGCTCTGTGACCGGAGGTGTGTCGAATGTTGACCAGGTGTGAAATGCCCATTTGCCGTCGGGCGAAAACACGTAGTCGTGCGTGCCCGACTGATCGTCGGGAGTGACTCGTTGTATTGCTCCGCCGCCGTCGAGGGGCGTGCGGTAGAGATACTTCTGCGTCGCGTTCTCCGGCGACGCATAGAAATAAAAGTACCCCGCCCCCTCATCGACGTTGCCTCGCGCAATCACGTCCAGGCCAACGGGTGTCAGCTCCGCCAGTTGTTCACCAGTGCGACGATGCAGGAATGCCTGCCGCCAAGCCCCCTTTTCGCTCAATACGATGAATTGCTTTCCGTCCGCAATCCACATCAGACGGGAATTGAGCCCCTGGCTGGCATCGGCCCAGGCAGAGTTGGTCTCTTCGTAAATGCAAGTCAGAGTGTCTGTGGCCACCGAATACAGGCAGAAACGACGCTGGTCCCGGAAGCGACTGAATGTTTCGACCAGCACTTCATCCGGGTTCCCGGCCCATTCCACTTGACCAAGATAGTAGCCCTCCTCAGGTACGGGGAGCGGCAGCCAGCGCGGATTCAGGGCATCGATGCCCACAATTCCGACACGTAAAGCGGGAATGGGTCCGCCAATGCGAGCAAAGCGATTGCGCTCGACCGTGGGATACGAGGGATCTGTCGGGCTGAGGACCGCCCGCCGGGGCACGTCAGTCTCATCCGATTCAATAAAGACAATGTGCCTGCTGTCGGCACTCCACTGCGAGAACTCGTAGTCCACATCACGCTCCTGAGGCCGCCGCAGGAGCGTAGACTCTGCGCCGGACTGTGAGTCGATCACCACCAGATCGCCGCGCCGATGTTCAATCACATATCGGCCATCCGGCGACCGCCTGGGATCTGCAGTCTGCAGCAACTGTGCCGGGTCTGCATCGCGGCGCTGGGCACCGGTTGTCACGTCAAAGACAGCTTTCTCACCCTGCCCCGCCTGCTCGGGAGCACGCAGCACGTATCCCGAACTGTCTGGCAGCCACGTTCCGTCGAACGGTTTGGCACGCAATTCACCGCGATCATAGATCGCACGAATTCTTGCCTCGGCGGGTGCCCACCAGTTGGCGCTCAACGGTGGCCCGGCCATCGCGGCCGCTGTCGCGCTCAAGGCACTGAGCATGACCATGATTCCCCAGGCGTGTGTACTCAGCGGAGAAGTGGGTCTCATACTGCCTGTTCTTGTTCGTAGATTCGCAGGACCGACCATCGCTCGGGCACTCTTTGTCCGAGTCGCCCTCACAGCGGAATTTCATTCAGTGTGTAGTACGCCCTGGTATGGACGAGTGGCTCTTGCTCGCGAGACCGCACCTGGCGGAAGTCGAAATCATGCACGTGTCCCTGCATCAGCCCCGCAACCGTCAGCTGCACCTGCAGTCCATCTGCAGAGACTCGCGCGGCGGAGACCACCGGTTGAGTGTGATCGACCTCCGGACTCCCGTAAGCCTGCTGATAGATATGGGTGTAAGTCTCCAGTGCATAGGTCTCCGGCCGTGCCGCGATGTCGCGATCCACCGGCTTGGTGAAGGTCACCAGGAAGCCGTCTGGGCGAGCGTTGATCTGCCGCACTTCGAAGGGCACCACGCCCGTCCAGTCCAGCCGCTGCAGGGCGTATGGCTTGGGTCCACGAACGGGCCAACCGCGATTCGTTCCACCCACGACCAGCCCCCCCTCGGGGAGAAACTCACAGGCCAGCAGGCCGGTCGCGAGCCCTTCGCGGAACGGGTAACAAGCCCCTTGCCACACTCCGTTCACCTGCTCGGTGGTGGCCCGCATCACCACGCTGAGGCTAAAGTCGCCGATGAAGATCTGATTCTCAAAGGGACCGAATTTGCCTGCGGTGCGATCGACGACGAATCCTGAAATCGAACGCCCCATCTTGATATAGGGGAAGACCACTGCGTAGGGGACCAGCTCGGGAATGCGCTGGCGTTCGGCCAGCAATCGCGAGGGCGTGTGTGGTTCGGCGGGCGGCTGGGCAAAGAGATT
>JBGSIP010000979.1:0-2271 GCA_041742495.1 Planctomycetaceae bacterium | reverse complement strand
GAGATGTTCCACAAGCCGCACAACGTGATACATCAGCGGGCCCCCGCGTATCAGTCGATTCATGAGTACAAGGCGGCTCCGCACCAGGCGGCCTATCCCGCCAGTGCGGGCGGTGCTGGTTACCCGCAGTTGAATGCCCCGTTGTATCCCTGCCCGATTCCGAACGTCCCCACCTATGTGGGCGGGACCTATATCACGAATCAGGCTCTGGCCCCGCACGAGATGCTCTATCCTCATTCTTACAAGGCCATGTACGGCCCCTACTACTACGAAGTTGACGGCAAGTACGTGCTGACTCCGTTCGGCGTGCGGTCGCATGACCGCTGGAAGCTGACCGGCACGGAAGTCTCCGTGAAGTATCGCTCGTACTACAAGCCGTTCTCCGGGTTCCATGCTCCCGCCGGTGGCGGCCATTACTTCCACTAGAAAAGCTCGCAGCCATCTCACCGCTCGGACTGTGTCGGGAGATGTGATGACATTGAATGCCTCGCCGCTGCCCCCCAGTCGGATGGTCCGTCCATGGAGCAATCTCCTCAAAAACGGCCAGGCGAATACGGCGAGCTGCCCGCTGGCCACCGCCGGGTGATTCCAGCATGTAGACTCGCCAGCAAGATCGATTGGAATTTCTGCGGATCAGTTCCGCCCTTGGCGATCGCAGATCTGCCAGCAACAGCACAACGTGTGGCAAACCAGTGACCCGTGGTCGGCGATGAGTGTTGCTGCGTCCGCACCCGCCTTGGCGGGGAAGGAGCAGGGCAGATCGCGACCTCGGAACGGCGAATCGTCGAGTGACATCTCCACTTCCAGGCCTGAGAAGGCATGACCCATGAAACGTTATGAGCAAGGATGCTTTTTCGCGGCCCTTCTCGCGCTGGTCTCGATGGGACCGGCGACGGGGGCGGCGATGGCTGGTAGCCCCAAGGCCGGAGTGATCCGGATCTCGGATCTGCCCGCCAGTCAGACCACCACCATTCGGGCCCAGTCGCCCGACTCCGCCTCGGACGCGGCTGCCAAGGCCCGCTTTCCGGGCGCAGTCGAAGCCCCGCTGCTCACCGCCAGCGACGCGGCCTTGGTGAGCTTTGAGGAAGCGGTTGCGCAACCGCAGTTGTTGAATGCCGAACTGGAGCAATCCGCCGCCCTGGAACAGGCGTCGTTCCTGCAGGGCTGCCCGACATGTGATAGCGGCATGACGATGTCGCACGGCAACTGCGACACTGGTCACTGCCAGTCCGGTCACTGCCCGTCTGGTCACTGTGAATCGGGTCACTGCCCCGGCGTCACCTATGGTGGCTCGTACATGGGCTGCCCGTGCGAATGCCGCCCGATGCTCGGTGAGCGGTTCCTGCTGCGTAACGCGGCCTTGAGTGCTCGCCTGCAGCATGACATGCATCGCAAGTTCGGGTACTTCTGCCCCACTGGCGGCGATGGTAAGGGTCTGCCTCCGGTCGGCCACTATCACATGGTCTACGCGGTTGATCCCTACTATTCACACCCTGCCGATGCCAATGTCTACGCAGCATCTGGCTACAACGCAGCGATGGCAGTGCCGCTCGCGCCGGTCGTTCGTCATCAATACAACTATAGCTGGGGCGTACCTTCGAGCCGGCTCACTCCGATCTCGCATCCCCGTTATTGATTGTTCGCTGCCACCTCGGTGGAGAATTGCTGTGAACTTTGTTCAGCGAGGAGAAACGGACCAGCGTGCCTGGCTGTCTCTCTTCAAGGGTGATTGGCGGGTCTGACGTACACTCCGGTGTGCAGCCCGCCCCCACCAGACCGCCGTATCAATTTTCAACATTGTCCGGCGCATCACATCGGCTCCAGTCACACTGGCTTCAGGTTTCCACGGAAGGGACCGCACAATGACCATCACACGCTGGACTCTGGCGACGTGCGCCGGGTTCTCCCTGATTCTGGGAGTTCTCGCAGGAGCACCTGCCAGCGAGCCCAAATTCCCGGCTGCGTCGTGCGAGCCGGCGCCTGCCATCGAAGGTGGCCTGCAAACGGTGGGCTTCTTCACCTCGCACAGCTCTGGCTGCACCGATGGCTGTACGGACCCGGGCGACAACTGCTGTCCGCCCGCCTGCACGGACCCGTGTGTCGAAACGTGCGCGGCTCCCGTCGATCCATGCTGCGATCCCTGCTGTGATGCACCGGCTTGCTGTGACAACACGTCCTGCGGCTGCGGCGACGAATGCGGCTGCGGAGATGGCTGTGGCAATGGTTGCGGTTGCGGCAATTGCCTGTCACGCCGCGACGCACGCCGCCTGG
>JBGSIP010000978.1:0-3561 GCA_041742495.1 Planctomycetaceae bacterium | reverse complement strand
CATGCAGGCGGCGTCCCGCCGCGGCCACGCCCCCCGTCCCGCCTGCCTCCTGTCCCAGTGCAAAGGTTCCTGCCAACTGGAACGGCTCTACTTGCTGTTCGCACGTCCGCAGCAATTCATCCACAGTCGCCTGCAGGCTCTCCGGCAACGTTCCATCCTCCGATTGCAGTAATTCAGCCAACTGCCCGGTCAACTGGGTCTGTTGGAACATCCACGCCTGGGTTTGTGCGGTCAGCCTGAACTGATCAATGGCCGCCGCCCCCGTCAGTTCTCCGGACCCCAGTCGAATCACCCCGGCCAGCCACGCCGAGCTGCGTTCGATGAGTTCGTGCGTTTCCACCAGCCGATTCGTCAGATGCACAGCCAGATCATTCCGCGTCGCACGGCTCAATTCTGCCTGCAAACTCGCTTCCACCTCTCGCAGTTGATGCAGCAGCCCCTCACCCGCGTCCTGAATGGCAGGCAGCTTCTCAGCGATTGCCTGTGCGATCAACGCCTCCCCGGGCACAGCCTCAGCTCCCTCCGGCGGCATGACAGGCGGAATGCGAATCGCCAGACTCGCCTTCAACGCCAACTCGGTCAGCGACCGCGCCGACAGCGAGATCGTTACCAATTGCTGACGGATCGCACTGAGCGGCGGTTGCGACTCCAGTTCCAGATCGAGTGGCAGCCAAGTCAAGAACTGCTCCTGCAACCGCGCCGATCGACGTGACAAATCCGCGGCATCCAGTAACCGCCGCTTAAAGGCTTCGCCCGTCAGTCGCACCGGTCCGGGCTGCTCGACAATCCAAACCCCCGCCCCCGGCGGCCTCACCCCCTCACCGGCTGCCCGCGCCTCGTCACTCGGCTGCTCTGTTCCAGGGAGTTCCGGCTTCGCCTCCAGAGCCTCTGACCAACGGGTCACTTGCGCCGACATCTGTTGCTGTCGATTGGACAACTCCCGCAGTTCGGCCCGCTGCGTCTTGGCTCGCGTCTGGGTGCGACTTGTAAAACGCCTCAGCAGGGCGGGATCTTCCGCCAGAATACGCGCCAGCTCTGCTTGCAGATCACGCCGCATCTCCAGCACTTCTTGCAGCCGCTTCAGGTACTCTTCGTCCAGATCGAAGATCGCCGGCTTGCGCTGAATGTTCGCGTTGCCATCTTCGTCCTGGGCCCCCTGCTGCAACATGGCAAACGTATCTTCGACGAACACCTGGTGCATCTTCTCGATACGCTCGATGCGCTCCATGACTTCCATCTGGCGATTGACCTGTTCAAACCGCGCCGTCAGTTCGTCCAACCGTTCCAGCGCCCGCTGCACATGTTGCTGTGCTTCCCGAATATGCAGCCCACGCGAGTCGGCAGGCAACTGCAGGGCAGTCCACACCGCATCCTTGGCGGGTTCGAGATTGGCATGCCCAATGTCCGCCAATTGCAGACCCACAAACGCATACGGCGTCTCCCGCGTCCGGTTCACCAGGCGGGTCACAATCTTCTGAGCCTGCACCAGCGATCGGTTCGCAATTCCCAACTGGCGATCCCAACGCTCCTGCCACACCGGGTTCTGCAACTCTTCTTCCACCACCGCCTTCAAATTGCCGTGAGCCTGGCTCAATTCGCGTTTCAGTTCCTCCAGCACCGGAGCGATGGCGATCTCCAGTTTCTTTCGCGATTGCCCCTGGAAGCTTCCCGCGGTTTCGTCGATCTGCAATTTCATCGACGAACTCTCCCCCTGTTGACTGCCCGCATCCAGCCGACGCTTCGTCATGGCGTCAGCGTTCGAGTTCGGATTCGCGGGCTGTCCTCCAGAGGGCTGACCCGCGGGGGGAGCATCGCTGCCACTCGACTCCGGTTGGCGACCATCGGGACCGGACTCTGAGGCATTCGCGCGATCCAGGGGAGCCCCCGCCGGAGTCTCACCCGCTGGATTCTCTCCGCCCGAGGACGATGGCGAAGATTGCCCGCTGGTTTCTCCCTGCGACTCGCCAGGCGACTCTCCCTGCGAAGCACGCGCGGTCGCCCGCTGTAATTCCGACTGCGATCCGGCTGGCGAACTCGCCCCCGAGTTCGCACTCTCACGATCCGGATCGCCGCTCCCCGGGGCTGCCCCGTTCTCTCCGCTGGCGGGATCACCTGCAGCATTCTGAGCGGGCGTCTGTTCCCTGCTGCCACTCCGTTCCGCCTCCCGTTCGTCGCGGACACGAATCCGCCCATCCGTCGATTCTCCCTGCGGTTGCCCTCCGTCGCCGCTTGGGGCAGGCTGTTCGTCACGCCCATCGGAGTTCTCTCCCGCCGGCTTTGCGCCCTCTGTCGCTCTCAGATTCGCGTCGCCGCTATCACCCCCGTCTTTCGCGGATGTGTCGTCATTCGTCATGTCAGACGCCGGACGGCTCTCGTTGGCAGCATCACCGTTGCTCTGCGGGCGGTCGCTCTGCGAATCGCTCTCCCCCGTGCCTCTCTCCCCCGTGCCTCTCTCTGTCCCAGCAGAATCGGGCCTCTGGCGATCTCCAGCTGCATCAGATTCTTCATTCGCGGCCAACGCGGGTCGATCTGCACGCCCGCCACGCGGGGAACTCGAATCTGCCGGCACCTCGCGATTGTCATACACGCGCACGGAGTATTGGATCGACGCCCCATCCTCGAGAGCAAATTCACCCAGATCCAATTCCACCGACGCTTCCACGCGACGCTCATTCGTCTGGTCCGCCAGATCAATCGGAATCGTACGCAGCAACTCCGGCACCGCCGCTGGGTCCGCAGGATCGCTGAACACCCGCAGTTCCGCCTGCGTGATGCCGTGATCGTCTTGCGCCATGAACTCAATCTCGATAGCCTCGTCTGGCCGCACAGCCATCTCGCTGTCGGGACTCTGAATCTCGACCACGGGCTTGCGATCCCGCGTCACCTGGATCCGCGTTTGTGGCGGAACCAGCATTTCCAATCCATGCGCCTCCACCAACTGGAACTTCAGGGGTGTCGGATCATTCACCGTCAGTGAGTGCGCATACGCCCCGGCTTCGTTCGCTTCCAGCGCCAACGGCGCTGCATCCCCTACGGCAACCGACACGCGCGCCAGTGGTTGCACGGGCACCACCGTCAGCGAGATTTCGCTCCCTTCCATCACCGTCAAACGCCCCGGCAGTCGCTCCAGCACCTTTTGAGGCTGACCCAAATACGCCGGCGGAGTGATCGTGCACGTCAGCGCCGCCACATCCGGTCGATCCACCACCAGCAGTTCCCGCCACGGAGAAACACCGTCCCCCGCCGACAATCGAAAATTCAGCGAGGAGTCCGCCTTCGCCACGCGATACGACACCTGCTGCGGCTGCCCCTCCGACGGCAACAGCGGCACCCGTCGTTCGACTCCCGCGCGATCCTTCAGCGTCAGTTCACACGTCGCGACCGGCAAGCCCCGCAATTGCGCCTGCAGATCGACCGATTCGCCCCGGCCAATCACCACAGTGTCCGCTGCCGTTTGAATCGTGGTCCGGGACAACGCCGACCACGGCATCACAAACCGCCAGAACAATGTCCCCGCAGCCGTGCAACTGAGCCACACCAGCACCCACACCGCCGCCGCGG
>JBGSIP010000977.1:0-3803 GCA_041742495.1 Planctomycetaceae bacterium | reverse complement strand
GCGGGCGGAACTGGTCCGTCGCCTGCTGGCGGGTCACTCGTCGGTGTGGCTGATCCTGCCGGGGGAGGACGCCGCCGAGACGGCTCGCGTGACGAGCCTGCTGACGCGCGAGCTGGACCGGCTGCAGGATGAACTCCCGCTGCCAATGGGCATTGGCGCTCCCGGCTCGGAAGTCTATTCCCAGGTTCCCCTCACGCTGCGATTCTCGGTGCTGGAACAAACGGGCGAACTGGCCGATCCGTTTCTCTCCCAGTTCTTCCGGACCATTCGTCGCTTCTCCGGGGGCGCAGCAGCGGAACGCGACACGCTGGTGATCCCGGTGTTCGGGCGCTGCCGAGCCCTCGATACGATTGATTCGCGACTGCTGGACGAAGCCGTCATCAAGGACCTGTGCAGCTTTATTAGCGGGGCGTGTTCCTGTCAGGTGAAAGAGCTCAACCCGGGCTTTGACCTGCCAGTCTCCTGCGACTGGGATCGCGTTCTGTTCGGTGACGATATTCCAGAGGGACTCCGCGAATCTGGTTCGCAGCAACAACGATCCACGCGACAGCAGGCGTCCGAACTGCCCGCGGCGCTGCAACCCGCAGGGGCTTCCGCACGCGAGAGCCAGACACCCTCTTCCACGGAAACACCCGCGGCGGACGCTGGCCCCCTTGGTGATCCCGAGCTGGTGCCCATTCCCTCTGGTCGTGTCCCCCAGCGTAGCCAGCCAAAACCATAGTCCCCCCCCTCGTCGCCGTGTGATTGAGGCAGCGCGATCGAATACTGTCCGACTGGCCATCCAATTCGTAAGGCAGGAGTCTGTTGTCGATGCCGCGTACCGTGGGGTGGTTTCTGGCCTCTGCCGTTTTGCTGGCGGGGATGGGCGTGTGGCTGGCCAACCTGGGACGGATCGGCTCAGCCGGAGGCTCCGCGGAGTCTTCCTCGCAGGCAGCGCCGCTGCTGGTGTACTGCGCCGCTAGCAACCGGCACGTGGTCGATCAAATCGTGGCCGACTATCGGCGGGAAACGGGCCGCGCCGTCGAGATACAATATGGTGCTTCGCAGACACTCCTGGCCAATGCCGAAGTCTCTGGCCGCGGTGACCTGTATCTCCCTGCGGACGACAGCTATCTGGAACTGGCGACGGAAGCGGGACTTGTTGCCGAAACACTGCCGCTGGCCACGATGCGTGCCGTGCTGGTGGTCCCCTCCGGTAATCCGCGGCAGATCACCAGTCTGTCCGACATTGCCAAACACAACCTGCGACTCGTACAGGCCAATCCCGCGGCTGCCGCGATCGGCAGTCTCTGCCGCAGCCATTTGTTGGGCACTGGCACTTGGGGTGAACTCGAGCGTAGCACCAAGGCGTTTGTCTCGACCGTCACGGAAGTCGCAAATGCAGTGTCCGTCGACTCAGCGGATGTGGGGATCGTGTTTGATGTGATTGTTCCGCAATTTCCGCAACTGCAGGAGTTGCGCGTCCCAGAGCTCGACGGCGTGATCGCAAAGGTCGGGGTGGGGGTGATGCGGAGTGCTCGGCGACCTGCCGACGCATTGCATCTGGCCCGTTATCTCGCCGCCCGTGATCGCGGCTTGCAAACCTACGCCGCGGCGCACTTCGAGGTCGCTGCTGGCGATCCGTGGGCTGAGCGGCCGAAACTGACACTGTTTGCAGGTTCGATGCTGCGGCCCGCCATTGAAGCGACGGTCACGGCATTTGAGCAGCGCGAGGGAGTATCGGTCACCCGGGTGTACAACGGCTGTGGGATTCTGGTGGCTCAGATGAACGCCGGCACGATGCCCGATGCCTATTTCGCCTGCGACAATGAGTTCATGAGTCAGGTCCGCGATCGCTTTGACGACCCCACCGAAGTGTCCCAAAACGAACTGGTGATTCTGGTGCCCAAGGGAAATCCCAAAGGGATTCGGACGCTGCGGGATCTGGGGGCAGGTCAATTGCGGGTGGGCATTGGTCACGAAAAACAGTGCGCGATGGGCTGGCTGACGCAAAAGACGTTTGCGGAAGGGAAACTCGCCGACGTCGTCATGCCGAATGTCACCGTGCAGACGCCGACGGGAGACATGCTGGTCAATCAGCTCAAGGCTGGCTCGCTGGATGCCGCGGTGGCCTACATCAGCAATGCCGCCGGTTCAGGGGATGACCTCGATGCCATCCGGATCACGGGGCTTTCCTGCTCGGTGGCCACTCAGCCGTTTGCCGTCGCGCGGGGCACCCAGTATCGCCAACTGATGGGCCGGCTTTATGATCAACTCCGCAATGCCGATTCGGCCGCGCTGTTTGAAAGCCAGGGCTTCACCTGGAAACTGGCTTCGCCAGTCGCGACAGACCCCTGACGTACGGGCTGCCACACTTGGTACGCAGACCAAGTCACACCGGGGAGCGCTGCCAACCGTTACACTGCAGCATCTTGCTGCAGTCTGCGGCTGCCACGGACCGCGCCATTGACGATCTGCCGCGCGGCCACCCCCCGAACACGGGGCACGCCTTTGCATCACCAATTCATGGCCTTCTGCAGAAATACTTCGGCGACATGTCACGCGACTGGGCATTCTTCTTGTGGCTGACGGTGCTGGGGGGCTCCTACGTGCTGTTGATTGCCCTGCTGGTCCTGGCGGACGTGGCGTATACCACTCCCGCCACCGTCTACCAGATGTTTGGCCGGCCGGAAATTCGTTACGCGACGTCGCTGACAATCATCTCCTGTACCATCTCCGCGGTGTTGTCACTGTGGGTGGCCATTCCGCTGGGCTACTCACTGGCTCGCTACCGATTTCCCGGCCGATCGTTGGTGGATGCCATTGTCGACGTGCCGATTGTGCTCCCGCCGTTGGTCCTGGGCTTGAGTCTGCTGATTCTGTTTCACCTGCCGCTGGGGGGACATAAACTCGACGATGTGATTGCCCGCTGGACCGGCGTGTCGGTGACGTATGCCGTTCCGGCGGTCATTCTCGCCCAGTTTGCGGTCGCCTGTTCGTTTGCGGTACGCACGATGCGGGTGACGTTCGAGCAGATTGATCCCCGTGCCGAGCAGGTCGCACGGACGCTGGGTTGTTCGCGGGGACAAGCTTTTTTTCGCGTGGCGTTGCCGCAGGCGCATCGCGGGGCGATCGCAGCCTTCACGGTGGCCTGGGCGCGTTCGCTGGGAGAGTTTGGGCCAATTCTGGTGTTTGCTGGCGCCACACGGATGAAGACCGAAGTCCTCTCGACCACGGTGTTCCTGGAACTGTCGATCGGCAACCTGGAATCGGCGGTGGCGGTTTCGCTGGTAATGGTGGCGATCGCCTTGTGTGTCCTGGTGCTGTTGCGCTGGCTGCGTCTGGAGGTGCCCGCATGATTGCGCTGCGCAACGTGACCTTGCAATCGGGGCCGTTCTGCCTGCGGGATGTCGCGCTGACAGTGCCGACCGGTCATTACGGCGTGATGATGGGGCGGACCGGGCGCGGCAAGACGACCATTCTGGAGGCCATTTGCGGCCTGCGCCCCGTCACCCGCGGGACGATCCAGTTGGGATCGCAGGATATGACCCACAGCGATCCGAGCCGCCGAAAAATTGGCTACCTGCCGCAAGATTTGGCCCTGTTCCCCACGCTGACTGTCCGCGAGCATCTGGAGTTTGCCCTGGTATTGCGGCGGACTCCGCCGGCCCTCCGGAACCAGCGCGTGGAGCAACTGGTGGCGCTGTTGGGAATTGGCGGATTGCTCGATCGACGGCCGCGAGGACTAAGTGGAGGAGAACGGCAGCGGGTGGCGCTGGGGCGTGCCCTGTCGTTTGAACCGGAAGTTCTGCTGTTGGACGAAC
>JBGSIP010000976.1:0-6335 GCA_041742495.1 Planctomycetaceae bacterium | reverse complement strand
GACCCGCACCGAGTATGGGCACGCGATTCGCGACTTGCTGGCCGTGACTGTGGATACGACCCGCCTCTTGCCACCCGACGAATCAAGTCACGGCTTTGACAACATTACCGTGGGGGATTTGCCGCCCCAACTTTTGAATCGTTACATCTCTGCAGCTCAACAGATCAGCCGTCTGGCCGTCGGAGGTCTTCAACGCTCGCCCGACGGTATCACCGTGCGCATCCCCCCGGATCGCTCGCAAGAGACGCATGTCGAGGGGCTGCCATTGGGAACCCGCGGGGGCACAGTTCTGGAACACATTGTTGCTCAAACCGGGGAATACGAAATCCAGTTGCGGCTCAGCCGAGATCGTGACGAGCAGATTGAAGGACTCAGCGAAAAACACGAAATTGACGTGCTGGTGGATCGACAAAGAGTGCACCGGTTCACTGTGGCTCCGGTGCGTGGCAAGGGTGACTCCTCGCAGGTCGACGGTCATCTGATCGTGCGTGTTCCGCTGTCGGCGGGACCTCACACCATCGGCGTGGCGTTTCTGACGCAAGGGCGGTCGCTGCTGGAAATCAAGCGGCAGCCTTTTGATGCGAGCTTCAACCTGCACCGGCACCCGCGTCAAACGCCCGCCATCTACGAAATCTCCATCACCGGTCCGTTCGATCCCCGCGGACCCGGAGATACGCCATCTCGGCAGCGCGTGCTTGGAACGATCGCAGCGACGAAAGCAGACGAACCGGCTGCCGCGCGGCAGAACCTGTTGCGACTGATGCGGCTCGCGTACCGCCGGCCGGTGACTGAGGAAGATCTGGCTGCTCCGTGGTCGCAATTTGAGCGGGACTACGAAACGCGGGGATATGAAGCGGCGATGGAGTCTGCCTTGACGGCGATTTTGGTGAATCCGCATTTTCTGTTTCGCGTGGAAGCGGAACCGTCGGCCCCCGGCAGCGACGGTGTGTATGCGATTTCGCCTGTCGAACTGGCCTCGCGACTGTCGTTCTTTTTGTGGAGCAGCATTCCGGATGAGGAACTGCTGACCGCGGCGGAGAACGGCACTTTGAATCAGCCTTTGGTTCGCGAGGCCCAGGTCGCGCGGATGTTGCGCGATCCACGGTCGTCGGCCCTGGTGACCAACTTTGCCTCGCAATGGCTGTACCTCCGCAATCTGGATTCGATCACGCCGGACCTGCGTCTGTTTCCGGACTTTGACGACAATCTCCGCGACGCGTTTCGCTCGGAAACAGAGCTACTGGTGGAGGCGGTGTTGCGGGAAGACTTGAGTCTGCTGGACCTCATTGCGACCAAGCGAACGTTTCTGAACGACCGGCTGGCAACGCACTACGGCATTCCGCACGTGCAGGGGAGTACCTTTCGGCCGGTCGACGTGTCGGACGATTCTCACCGCGGCGGACTGCTGCGTCATGGCAGCATCCTCACGGTCACGTCGTACGCCACTCGAACCGCTCCCACGATCCGCGGGCACTGGATTCTGAAGAACATTCTGGGGACCCCTCCACCTCCGCCTCCCCCAAACGTGCCAGCCCTGCCGGATAAGGACCACAAGGCGGTGATGTCCGTGCGTGAGCGTCTGGCCATGCACCGGGAGAACCCGGCCTGCGCCAGTTGTCACGACCTGATGGATCCCGTGGGATTCACGCTGGAATCGTTCGACGCCGTCGGTCGCTGGCGAGAACAGGACGAGGGATTGCCGATTGATGCCACGGGCGTCATGCCGGACGGGACCGAGATTTCGAGCTTGGACGAGTTGGAGCGGTACGTGCTCGATCGTCCGGAACTGTTTGTGTCAGCCGTGACGGAAAAGCTGCTGACGTTTGCGCTCGGCCGCGGTGTTGAGCCCGCGGACGGTCCCGCGGTCCGGCAAATTGTGCGGTCGGCGGCGACTCAGGAATTCAAGCTATCAGCGGTCATTCAAGCCCTTGTGGCGAGTCCACCCTTCTTGATGCGGGAAGCAACCCCATGATGCGAAAACAATTGTCGCGACGAACCATGTTGCGCGGCCTCGGAGCCACCATTGCACTCCCTCTGCTGGACGCGATGGTGCCGGCGATGACTGCCATGGCAAGCACCGTGGCCAACCCGGCGCAACTGCGGCGGATTGGGTACGTGTACATCCCGATGGGCTTCAATCCCGAGCAGTGGATTCCGCAGGGAACGACGCTGGATCAACTGCCCCCCTCACTGTCTCCTTTGGAGGCAGTGAAGGATCAACTGACGGTTCTGACGGGATTCGACCTGCAGAACGCCTATCCGGGTTCGCACGCCACGTCGAATTCTGCGTTTCTGAGCGCTGCGCGGGCCAAGCGAACCGAAAGCGCGGATTACTTTCTCGGCACGACCGTCGACCAGATTGCCGCCCGTCATATTGGCCAGCAGACGCAATTGCCTTCGCTGGAATTGTGCATGGACCTGCTGGCGACCGTGGGGCAGTGTGACAACGGGTACGCGTGTGTGTATCAGAACAACCTGTCGTGGAGCTCGCCGACGACCCCCCTCCCCTCAGAGGCACATCCTCGGCTTGTCTTTGAGAGTCTGTTTGGCGAAGGGGGGACTTCAGCCGAGCGGCAGCAGGCGCTGCGCCGACGAGCCAGTCTGCTGGACACCGTCACGTCAGAGGTTCAGCGGCTGAAACGGGAACTGGGGCCTGGCGATCGCGAAAAGGTCGACAGCTATCTCGAAAGCATTCGGGAAGTGGAGCGTCGAATCCAGCGGGCGGAGGCCTCGGTCGCCGAGAACGCGCTGCCGGATCTGGATCGACCGGTGGGCGTGCCCGCTGCCTATGCCGACCATGCCCGCTTGATGTTCGATTTGCAGTTGCTGGCCTTCCGCGGCGATATCACGCGTGTCTCGACGTTCCAGTTGGCACGCGAAGCGAGCACGCGGAGCTATCCGGAAATCGGTGTGCCTGACGCCCACCATCCGACGACGCATCACGGCAACAATCCGGAAAAGCTGGCGAAGATTGCCAAGATCAACCAGTTCCATGTCTCGCTGTTCGCGGAGTTCCTGGAAAAGATGCGAGCGACGCCCGAAGGGAACGGCACGTTGCTGGATCATTCGGTGTATCTGTACGGCAGTGGCATGGGAGATCCCAATGCTCACGATCACTCCAACCTGCCGATTCTGGTGGCTGGCGGAGCGGCGGCCAACCTGCAGGGCAATCGCCACTTGCGATTCGAAACACCAACGCCACTGTCGAATCTTCACCTGACGCTATTGAACAAAGTCGGCGTCCCGCTGGAGACATTCGCGGATAGCACCGGTCGCATCGATACGCTGTTCGATCCGGTCACCATTTGAACCAGTCTCCATTCGCAGCCGTCTGAAGTCTGGCCCGTCTTCCATTCCGCTTGGCAAGACTTGCGACGGCGGACGGTGCGGAGCGTTGATGCCAATCGCGAAACCGGGTGCCTCGCAGGGGAAGTGTGAGAATGTCAATGCGTGCCAATCCCATGCCAGGCCTCCACGTGAATCGCGTCTGGCTGGCTCTGTTGCTGCTGACAGCGGCGTTGCCTGTTGGGTCGATTCGTGCAGAATCAACTGCGGATGGACCGCTGCCGCTGGTCGACGCGGTGGAACGCAAGCAGTGGTCCCAAGTGACGACCTTGTTGGCCAGTTCAGCCGATGTGAATGCCACACAGCCCGACGGCATGACTGCCCTGCATTGGGCCGTTCTGCATGGTCGCCCGGAACTGGTGTCGGAGTTGCTGGCTGCGGGTGCTGCGGCCGACCCGGAAACGGAATACGGTGTCACTCCCCTGGCCATTGCCTGTCAGCATGGAGACGGAGCGTCCGTCCGACACTTGCTGGAGCGAGGGGCCGATCCGACCCGCGAACTTCCCGGGGGTGAGACGTTACTGATGACTGCGGCACGAACGGGCGCAGTCGAACCGCTGCGACTGCTGTTGGCCCGCGGCGTCGACGTCAATGCCCAGGAGCGTAATCACCAGACGGCCTTGATGTGGGCGGCAGACGCGGGCAACAACGCCGCCGTCGAGGTACTGCTGGCGGCAAAAGCGGACGCCAATCAGACGTCCCGCGGAGGCTTCACGGCGTTCTTCTTTGCCGCTCGGTCGGGGCGCTCCGACGTTTGCGCAACGCTGCTCAAGGCGGGCGTCGACGTGAATGCCGTCATTTCTTCACCGGGCAAGACGGGCGGCAAAGGACGACGTCCGCGCGATGAGATGTCGGCGCTGATGTTGGCCGTGGAAAGTGGCCACTTTGAACTGGCAATCGAATTGGTACGTGCGGGTGCCAATCCTAACGACGTGCGCAGCGGGGCGGGACCGTTGCATGCCCTGTCGTGGGTGCGCAAACCGAACTCGGGTGACAATGCCGACGGCGATCCTTCGCCGCGCGGCTCCGGGCGATTCACCAGTCTCGATTTTGTCCGCGAGATCGTTGCACTTGGGGGAGACGTCAACCTGGCGTTGCCCGATACGGTCAAGGACGACGCTCGGCTGAATCCGATTGGCGCCACTCCGCTGATGTTCGCAGCCAAGACTGCCGACGCACCGTACCTGCGGTTGCTGGTGGAACTCGGCGCTGATCCACTGCAGCCGAACGTCGATGGCTGTACGCCGCTGATGGCTGCGGCGGGAGTCGGCGTGCGGTCCGTGGATGAAGAAGCGGGCACCGAATCCGAGGTGCTCGAAGCGCTGGAATTCCTGCGGTCGCTTGGGGCGGATGTGAACACGGTGGACGCCGACAACGAGACGGCCATGCATGGTGCCGCCTATCGCAGCTTCCCCCAAGTGGCGTTGTACCTGGCGGAACACGGAGCCGATCCCGCGATCTGGAACAAGAAGAACAAGAGTCGCTGGACGCCGTTTGACATTGCCGATGGCAAGCGCCCGGGATCGGTGAAGCCTTCTCCGGAAATGAAAGCAGCACTGCAACAGGCAGTCAAGATTCACGCGCAGTCTGCTGCCGATTGACGTGCACGGATTGCTATCGTCAAAGTACTGCCCCGCCCGCGCTGCCCGACAGGTGCCTTGCCCGGTGAGAGGTGGTTCAGCAGGGAGCAAACGGCTCGCCGTGCAACTTCGCGCGGTTCTCTGCACAAAGTGGCTTCACCCTGACAACTGCTTGACCCTCGCGGCGAGACCCGTTGTAATCGAAGTCGGATCCGCGAGATGTGATTCCGTCGGGAATCGCCGACCGGGCGGACTGCGTGGCCGCGAATGGAATTGATCGGCACCTGGGCTGTTGATCAATGGAGAAGGTGCCGTGAGTCTCATGCGCAGTGAGCTTTCCGCAGCATTGCCGATGTTGTGCTTGTTGCTCATCAGTGCGCCCGCGGCAACCTGGGGCGCGGAACCGAATCGCGAGCAATTGGAGTTCTTCGAGCAACAGGTCCGGCCTCTGCTCAGCGAACATTGCTACGCCTGCCATAGTGGCCAGTCGGAAAAGCTGAAAGCCGGACTCCGTATGGATTCCCGCGCGGGATTGCTGCGTGGGGGTGATTCGGGTCCGGCGCTGGTTCCCGGTCAGGTCGACGAGAGCCTGCTGATGTCGGCCGTGCGGTATGAAACGTATGAGATGCCTCCGCGGGGAAAACTGCCCGATGCAGACATCGCCATTCTGGCCCGCTGGATTGAAATGGGGGCTCCTTGGCCGCTGGAGCAGACACCAGATTCCGCGACTCAGCCGGCGGAGTTCGATCTGGCCCGTCGTCAGGCCGAACACTGGGTCTGGCAGCCGATTCAGTCTCCGGCCATTCCCGCGGTTGTTGACACGGCTTGGCCGCGCGACCCGCTCGATCACTTTGTGCTGGCGCGGCTGGAGCAAGCGGGACTCACTCCGTCCGGCGATGCGGATCGGTCCACGCTGGTCCGGCGGTTGTATTTCGACTTGTTGGGTCTGCCCCCGACGCCCGCACAGTTGGCCACTTATCTGGCCGATACGACTGCCGATGCCAACGTGCGGCTGGTCGATTCATTACTCGCCACGCCGCAGTTTGGAGAAGGTTGGGCGCGGCATTGGCTGGATCTGGTTCGTTATGCCGAGTCGCGTGGGCATGAGTTCGATGAAGACGCGCCGAATGCTTACCAATATCGCGACTACGTCATCCGCGCGTTCAATGCCGTTGTTCCTTACGACCAGTTGGTTCGCGAACACATTGCCGGCGATCTCTTGACACAGCCGCGGTTGCATCCCGCCCGGGGATTCAACGAGTCGGTCCTTGGAACTGGTTTTTGGTTCCTCGGGGAGTGGGTGCATTCGCCCGTTGATATTCGCAAGGACGAAGCGGATCGATTCGACAACATGCTGGACGTCATGTCCAAGACGTTCCTGGGGGTGACGGTCTCCTGTGCCCGGTGCCA
>JBGSIP010000975.1:0-11188 GCA_041742495.1 Planctomycetaceae bacterium | reverse complement strand
AGCGGCTGCTGGCCCGGCGAAATGACCTGCGGGTCATTGTCACCTCTGCCACCATCGATGCCGCCAGATTCCAAACCTTCTTTGAGGGGTCAGCCCCGGACATCGCACACGTCCCTATCGCCGAGGTCTCCGGGCGTACCTACCCTGTCGAGTTGCGCTATCGCCCCCTTGAAGATCCCGCGACCGAACCACCAGACACTGCCCCCAAGCCAACGCGCACCGCAGGGGACTCCGCAGACCGAAATCGCGAGATCGATTGGCGACAACAGTTGGCTGCCGCAGTGGACGAACTGCTGGCCGAAGATGCCTGCGACATCCTGGCCTTCTTGCCGACGGAGCGCGACATCCGCGAAGCGGCTCGATTTCTGCGGGGCCGCTATCAGGGCAGCGCCCGACCACTCGAAATCCTGCCGCTGTATGGGCGGCTCTCGGAAAGCGAGCAGACACGGGTGTTTCGCTCTGGCGGTGGTCGCCGGATTGTGCTGGCGACGAACGTGGCCGAATCCTCCGTCACCGTACCGGGAATTCGGTCTGTCATCGATCTGGGTCTGGCCCGAATCAGTCGCTTCTCACCGCGCAGCGAACTGCAACGCCTGCCGATCGAACCGGTTTCTCAGGCCTCTGCCAATCAGCGGATGGGGCGCTGCGGGCGATTGGGACCGGGTATCTGCCTGCGGCTGTACAGCGAGGCAGATTTTCACAGCCGCGAGGAATTCACACCCCCTGAGATTCTGCGCACGAATCTCGCCGCGGTCATCCTGCGCACCAAGTCGTTGAAACTGGGACCACTTGAAGAGTTCCCGTTTCTGGAAAGTCCCAAGCCCGCCAGCATCCGTGCGGGATACAAAGTGCTGGGCGAGCTGGGCGCATTGGGCGAACAGGATGAGCTGACCGACATCGGACGGCGTTTGGCCCGCCTCCCCGTTGATCCGCGCGTCGGGCGTCTGCTGGTCGCGGGGGCCGAAGGCCACTGTTTGCGGGAGTGTCTCGTACTGGCCAGCGGGCTGGAAATTCAAGATCCGCGCGAACGCCCCGTGGACAAGACGCAGCAGGCGGATGAGGCGCACCGCGAGTTCGTCGACGAGTCATCCGATTTTCTGACGATGCTCAACCTGTGGCAGTTCTTCCACGCCAAAAAGCAGGAGCTGTCGCAAAACAAGTTGCGTAAACTCTGCGCGGACAAGTTCCTGTCCTATACGCGGTTGTGGGAATGGGGAGACCTCCACCGTCAGTTGCTCGAACTTTGCCACGAACAGGGCTGGAAACTGACCGATGGCAACCGTGACCCGGACGCCATTCATCGCGCGATCCTGACCGCCTTTGTGTCGCGGGCGGCCGCGCTCACCAATGAAGGGGACTATCTGGCGGCGCTGGGGGGCAAGGTGTCGCTGTGGCCGGGCTCTGTGCTGGCCAAGAAAAAGCCCAAATGGATTGTCGCCGCGGAAGCCATCGAAACCTCACGGCGCTATCTGCGCGTGGTGGCGCGCATCCGCCCGGAATGGATTGAGCAGGTCGCTGGGCACCTCGTCAGCCGCACGCATTCCGAACCGCACTGGGATGCCGAGGCGAACGCCGTCATGGGCTACGAGCGGGTCGCCCTGTATGGCCTTACCATTGTGCCACGTCGTCGGGTCCCTTATCGCAAGATCGATCCCGTACTGTCCCGCGAGATCATGATTCGTGATGGCCTGGCGACCGGAGCCTTTCGCACACGCGGAGACTTCCTTTTGCGCAACCAGGCGCTGGAGCAGGAACTGCAGCAGATGCAGGCCCAGACCCGGCGGCATGATCTGCTGCGCGGCGAAACCGCGATCATCGAATTTTACGAAGCCCGCGTTCCCGCGGACTGCATTGATGGAGCCGCCTTTGAGAAATGGCGGCAACACGTCGAGCATCATCAGCCCGAAATCCTGCGGATGCGACGGGAGGATCTGCTGCACCCCGCCGCGGCGGACATCGATCCAAATCTGTTCCCGCCCGCCATGGTGGTCGCGGGCATCAAGCTCCCCGTGGACTATCATCTGGATCCGGGCAGTGCCGAGGACGGCGTGACATTGCGCGTCCCCCGCGAAGCAGTCGCCCAGATTCCCGAACAGGTTCTCGACTGGCTGGTCCCCGGACTGCTGCACGAAAAAATCACCGCACTCATCCGTACGCTTCCCAAGTCACTGCGCACCCGGCTGGTGCCCGCACCCGACACGGCGCGGTTGGCCATGCAGTCGCTGCCCTTCGGTCAGGGGGCCTTCCTCACGGAACTCTCCCGCGTGCTCTCGCGACTGGCAGGGGAGCAAATTCCGATTCAGAGTTTTCGCCTCGACGATCTTCCCGCCCACCTGCGGATGAGCATTGCCGTGGTGGACGCGGAAGGGCGCGAACTCAAACGCAGTCGCACATTGAGCGAATTGAAAACCGAGTTTCAGGCCTCGACACGCCCACTGTCGGCCGCCGGTGCCACTCTGGCGGGCACCGGTGCGAGCGCCGCGGCGTGGACACGCGACAACATCGTCCGCTTCGATCTGGACACCCTCCCGCCAGAAGTCACCCTCGATCGTGGCGGAATTCTCGTCCCGGCGTTTCCCACGTTGATTGATCGCGGTTCGTCGGTTTCACTGCGGCTGGTCGACACACGAGGGGCCGCCGATGCGCAACTCCTCGCGGGATTGCGGCGGCTGTTCATTCTGGAACATCGCTCGCGGCTGGATCGTCAGGTCGATCATCTGCCTCAGATTGAAGCGATGGCGGTGCAGGGAACCGCCAGTGAATCGTTCCGCGATGTGCGGACGTATCTGGTGGAACGACTGGCCGAGCGTGCCATTCAACCCGAGCACGGCCTGCCGCGCACCCGGAATGAGGTGAAGCAGCGGTTCGATCGTGCCATTCAATCGATCGGCGGTGTCGCGCATGACGTCGGTACGATCATGGTCGCCGTGTTTGAACGCTCGCGCGCGGCCCGCCGCGCGGTCAAACAGTTGTCCGCACCAGTGTGGGACGCCCCACGGCAGGATCTGAAACGCCATTTCGAGCGATTGATGCCACAGGGCTTTATGGCGCGCGTGCCGTGGGTGTGGTTGCTGCACTACCCCCGCTATCTGCAATCCGTCGAGTTTCGCGTGGAGAAACTGCTCGCCGGTGGCTCCAGTCACGATCAGCGGCGGCTGGCGGAACTGGCCCCGTGGCAGGCCCGTGTCGATCAACTCGCGGCGCAACCAGATGTCCTCGCCCTGCTCGGCGGCGAAGCGGGAGCGTATCGATGGATGGTCGAGGAATATCGCGTCTCGCTGTTTTCGCAGCCGCTGGGAACGTCGCTGACCGTTTCTCCCAAACGCCTGGAGCGGCAGTGGAAGCTGGCGCAGCGCGAGATCTGATGGGTTACGCGAGGTCGGTGAACTGCCTGGGATGCCCACAGTCAGGCCGCCATTCGCTCCACTGCAGAACTCCGCGCACTCCGTCGTCACGAGACAGTGCTACAAGACTGGGCTAAAGCGCGTCGGTGTCACGCTTCGGTCGCAGGAATCAGCGCCCGCACTACGTCGGCCACGCTGCGCAGGTTCAGCTTCTTCATGGCCGAAGCCCGGTGCTTTTCGACCGTCCGCTCACTCAGTTCCAGTTCCACCGCGATCGACTTGTTTGCCTTGCCCACCGCCACCCGCTGGATCACATCCCGTTCGCGGGGAGAAAGCATTTGCAGTTGGGCCAGTGAGACAGCCCGCTGCTGCTGATCGCGCTCGGCATGTCGCCGAGCCGTGATGTCGTCCGTCATGATCAACACCGCGGCGAGTCCGGCACCTTCCAGCCTGCGGGCGCGCAGTTGAAACCACTGGGTATCGCCATGATGGGGAATGCCCAGTTCGATGCTGAAGTGTGTGCGCAATCGCGACAGCAATGCATCGAAGAGTGGAATGAGCTGCTGCCGCACTTCCGGAGACACGTCTCCGCTGCGCAGGACTGCCATCAGATCGGCCCCCGGAACGACGCTGGCGGGTAACAGGTTCGGCGTCGCGGCGGTGCCCCGGCGGGCGTCACTCAGCTTGGCGTTGGTCAACACGACGTGGCCAGAATGATCGAGCACCACGACGCTCGCATCCAAAGCGGTGATCACCGATTCGAGAATCTGCTGTGTCTGCCGGCGGGCGATCACATGTTTCCATTCCCGGATAGCGCGGGTGGCCAGTTGGGGCATCTCCAGCAGCGTGGACTCCCCTTTGACCAGGTAGTCGGACGCACCGCGTTTGAGTGCGTCAACGGCGGTTGCCTCGTTGCCGTGGCTGGTCAACACCATGACGGGGCACGCACCGCGCACGATATCCACCAAATCGGTCCCTTTGCCGTCGGGCAGCAGGAAGTCCGCAATCACGAGCGCTGGTGTCTGTCGCGCCAGTTGTTGGCAGGCTGAGGTATACGTGGTGGCAATGATCAGGTCGATCGGTTCCGACCAGCGGCGGAAGGCCCGTTCCACGAGTTTGGCGTGCGCAGGCTCGTCCTCCACATACAACACCTGCAGCGCAGTCGAAACGGACATGGCTCGCTTTCAGCGCGGCGGCGTTTCGCTGTCGGCAATCCGCGCGAGCACCGGCAGCAACTGTTCGGCGGTCACCGGCTTGACGAGATAGGACACAATGCCGAACTGCGCCGCGGCAGTCCGATCCTGCTCGGCTGAGGAGGACGAAAGAACAATCACTGGCGGAAAGGTAGACCGGGAGTCGGCAAGCTGGCGCAACAGCTCGAGCCCGCTTAGCCGCGGGAGCCGCAAGTCGAGCAGAATCGCGTCATAAATCGATTCGGTGGCGGGAGAGCCCATAGTTTCGTCGTTCGCAGCATCATGCAGCAACAGTTCGCGCAGTGCGTCTTCGCCATTCGTCACGTGGTGCGTGGCAATCCCCAAGCTGCACCGCGCCAGCTCGCGCAGCGCCAGCTTGGCATGCGACGAGTTGTCTTCGACCAGCAGCAGATTGAGGTGCAACCGCGACTGAATTGTCACATCACTGGCAGCGACCATGAGTCATGTCTCCCGCACGGGCAGTGTGAAACAGAAACAACTGCCGCGCTGTGGGCCCGCGGATTCAACCCAGACTGTGCCGCCGTGCAATTCCACAATCCGCTTCACAAGGGCCAGACCCATACCGGTCCCTGGCCGATCGGAATGCAGTTTCTCAAACATTCGGAAGATGCGCTGCTGATGATGCGGTTCAATCCCAATACCGTTGTCCGCGACGCAGATCACCGGCCGACCCGAGTCGTCGCGTCGGTAGAATACCTCAACCTGCACCGGAGGATCGGAAAATTTGATCGCGTTTTCGATCAGATTCTGCATCAGGCAGTGGACCCGTGCCCGATTTGCGAGCAGAACTGGTAAGTCCGCTGCCACCGTCACCTGCACCGACTGATTTTCGATGGGCCCGGACATTTCTCGCAGCACCCCGTGGGTGACCTCCCACAGCGAAACCGGCTCCCTTGGATTGTCCATCCGGCCAATCCGTGACAGTTCGAGCAATTCCTCCAGCAGTCCCTTCATGCTGTTGGCCGCATGATCGATTTCCTCGACGTCGTCGCGCGCGGCCGCTGCATTCCCCTCGGTCACGTCCTCCTTGAGAGCGCGCGAGAATCCCAGGATCGACACGAGAGGGCTCTTGAGGTCATGTGACACGGTGTACGTGAACTGCTCCAGTTCTGCGTTCTTGGCCTCCAGTTCGGCGATCAGTGCCTCCCGAACGGACTCGGCTTCCCGGCGTGCCAGCGCGCTGGCAAAGGCCTGCGACAACAGTGTCAAAATCCCCACGACGTCCGACTCGAACGCATGGGTGCGGGTCACACTGCCGAACGCCAGCACTCCATACAACCGCCGGTCCCACAGCAGTGGCAACGCCACACCGGATTGTGTCCCCAGGCGATTGAGCGTTTGCTGCAGTTGCTGCTCCAGCGCAGGAAAATCGTTCATGTCCCCCATCACCACCGGCTGACCGTCCCGGAGGCGATTTGCGGCCCAGCCGAAAGAGCGCACGGCGGCGTGTTTGAGCAGCGGACTCGCCCGCGGAACGTCTGCCGCTGCCCATTCAATCACCTCCGTGATCTCTGCTTCGTCAGAGCTGAGCAGACAGATGTGTGCGCGGTCGGCGCGCACCGCCTCACCCATCACTGCCAACCCCTGTTGCATGCGGTCGGACCAATCTTGCTGGCGAGCGGTAATCAGCGAGGTACTGACCCGCGTGACCAGTTCATCCAGTTGAATGTGTCGCTGCAAACGCTCCTGGTGCCGGCGGGCCTCCGTGACATCGTCAATCATGACCAGCCAGTGACCACCGGCATGCTCGGTGCGGTCAAACTCAGTGCCATGCAGACGAATCCAGCGATCCACGTTGTTCCGGGTGATCAATCGCCACGGCTCGTCACGCGAGGTCGAGAGCGCAGCGGCGAGGTCCGCGGAGAACGTTTCCGGCGACGGACACAGTCGCTGGCCGGCAGAGTCGACAATCGACCAGGCGACCTGGTCAGACAGAAGTCGGACTTGCTGCAGTTCGTCGGCCGTGGCCGCAAACAACTGCTGGGCCGAACGATTCGACATTTCGACCAGCCCGTTGTCGTTGAGGATGATCACTCCGCTGGTGGTTTCGCGAATGGTGCGACTGAGCGACAGCCGGGTTCTGCTGAGCTGACTCTCCGTGGCATTGCGATGCAGGGCATTGGCACAGATTTGGCCCACCAGTGACATTTGTGAGCGAATCTCGTCATCCCAGGGCTGAGGCGTCCCGAGACGTTCGGCGTACAAGAACCCCACCACACGCTCGCCGACCTTGAGGGGAATGTGCAACAGGCTGGACACCCCACGAGCGGAAAAAATAGCTCGCTCGGCGGCCGCCTGCGGAGGCAGTTCGTTCAGGTCATTGATGATGACGGGATCACCTCGCAGGCATTGCGGCCAGATCCACGTCATTCGCATGCCCGAGAGCGGCCGCCAATCCGCGCCCATGGTGCGATAGGGCTCCAGTCTGCGACGAATGGCGTCGTGCGAGGGGATCAATCGCACCTGTAAATAGTCTTCGGAGAACTCATAAATGGCCATCTGTGCGCAGGCCGTGTGCCTCCCTACGGAGTCGAGCGATTCGGCGATCAATTCGTCGATGGCATCCGGAGGAGCGTTGATGAGTTCGGCGGACAGCCACGAAACCAGTCGCTCAAACTTCAGGCCGCGCTGCAGCTGCTGTTGAGTTCGCCGCGTCACGCTCACGTCGCGGCCGACAGCCTGCAATTCAACCAGCGTTCCGGTCGGGTCAAACAAACCGCGGAAGTTCCATTCCAGCCAGTCACTCTGGTCATTGGGGCGGAAGAAGTGCAATTGCAGGCTGACACTGGGCTGCTCGGCGGTGAGTGCATCGAGAGATTCCTGCAGCCGCCGCCGATCCGCATGTACCAGATGCCGCGCGAGCAGCGCGGGGAGATCCAGCGGAGCTTCGTCTGCGGGCGGAAACGCGTGACCTTCGCTGTGAGCGGAGGCGTGCGGGAAACTGGCAGGAAACCAGCGTCGAAAGGCGGCATTGACAAACGATAGCGGACCAGCGGGACGCCACCGCGCAATCAGTTCGGTCTGGTCTTCGACCACCGCCTGATAGCGCAGCCGGCTCGTCTGCAGTTCCTGTTGTGTTCTCGCCTGCGAGAGGGCATTCCCCAGCAGTTCCGCCAGCAGCTTGAGAATGTCGAGTGTCTCTTCCGGCCACGCCAGCGACGGATTGCGGGACGAGATGGAGATCCAGCCGGTGAACTGCCCCGCGTTCATCAGCGGCGCATTTGCGACCGCCCGGGTCCCGGAACTTGCCAGCCGGGCTGCCAAGTCCGGATATGCTGTCGCCACCTGATCCAGATGCGGCACGAAGAACGGCTGCCCCATCCGAGCTTGCTCGACGGCCCAAGGGGGGAAGCCACCCAGCGGAAAGCGGCGATACGAGTCTCCCTGCAGCGGAATTCCCGGGGCGGACCACTCGTGCGTCATCTCCACTGTTTCGCCGCCGTCCCTCAGCATGAACAGCGCCGCGCGCGAGGCATTCAGAAACTCACACAGTCTTCCCAAGGCGTTTTCAATTGCGGCGGAAAGCTGCTGGGGTTCGACGTTGACCAGGGAAATACCCAATTCGGTCAGCAACCGCTCGTAACGCGCCCTTCGCTGCAAGGCCAGTGTGTGGTTCTGCCGATCGACGACATTGGCGATCAGTCGCGCGACGAGCGTCAAGACTTCGACCGTCTCTACGGCCCACGCCGGACGAGGCCGCAACGACGAAAGCCCCAAATAGCCGACCAGCTTCCCTTTCCACGGCACAGGCACATTGACCACTGACCGGGTACCGGAAACTGCCAGCAACGCCCTCAGCGGATTCCATTCGTCCGAAGAGTGGAGGATGTCCTCAATCTGCACCACTTCCATGCGGCGCAAGCGATCAGCCACAGGTTGCGAAAACGACTCCAGCGGCAGTCGCTGCAACACGCTGCGTCGGGGAGCGATCCCCTCGCGACACCATTCGTGAGTCATGCTGAAGGTGTCGCCATCCGCGTCGTGCATATACAGGCAGCAGCGGTCCACGGCCAGAAACTCACCCACGTCCCGCAGCGCCTGCTCAAGACGAGCCGGAAAATCCTCCGGAGCGACGTTCACGAGATCCAGACTCAGCCGACTCACCAGCCGCTGATAGTTCAGCTGCCGCGCCAAAGACTCCTCGACCCGGACACGCTCTTGCGCCGAGGCCAGCAGCAGGCAAAGTCGATGAACGAGCGTCTGTTCCGACGGCAGCCACTCCCGCTGTGTTCTCACACTGACCGACAACACGCCCACCAGTTCGGTCCCCAGCAGGAGTGGTGACAGGAGTATCGCCGCCGTCGGCGAAACGGCCACGGCCTCTCTCAATGCGACGAACGCGGTGGGAATCGTTGCCACATCGGAGAACGCGACGACCCGGCCCGTTTGCAGCAATGACAGCAGGGGCTCAAACGGGGCTGTCGGTTGGTGGCGAAACTCCCCAGCGCGGGACCGTTCTCCCGCGGCCACCCACTCAGATTGCGCCGTGAAGTGTTGCTCGTCGGCCGTGAGCTGCAGAATTGCACAGCGGCTGGCTTGCAACCGGGTCCCCAACTGCTCCAGAACCCGCGCTATCGTCGCTTCGATCTGGGCGGGCGCGATCCCGACCAAGGCCGCACCGACGGCGTTGAGCCAGTGTTCGTCCTCGGCGTCGAGAGTCAGGCTGTCGGTCGCCAGCGACATGCAGGTGCCGTTTGTGTTGGGGAAATCTCACTGCCGAGCCGGCCGTCAACGCGCGGAGCGTTGCTTCGCCCGTGGCGGG
The DNA here is from genome assembly GCA_041742495.1 of Planctomycetaceae bacterium. GTDB lineage: Bacteria > Planctomycetota > Planctomycetia > Planctomycetales > Planctomycetaceae > JBGSIP01. Next base: position 1,868 of record JBGSIP010000975.1, on the reverse strand, counting down.
CTCGCCAGATATCGGTGGGCAGCGTCCTGCAGGTGGGGAGAAACGATGCAGATCCGCTTGGAAACGACTGGAAGCACACCTGGCCCAGCCTCATTGAACTCGATTCTCAGAGCGGGGGCAATCTCGCCGTCTGCCTGACGAACTCCACTCTCCCTGCGTCCGAGCCGCATTCTGAATCTGGTTCATCCTCACCCGGTGCGGACCCTGCTATATTTTCTGGCGCGGGCGCCACGCTGCTCCGGTCTAAAGTGTCGCGATATTCAGACGAAAAACCTGCCCTGCAGCGACTTGCCGGACTGGCGTCCCGGACGCCGGCAGGCTTCCCGCGGCACAAGCAGTGTAAGTTGCGTTTCGCCACTGACGTCGAACAGACACCAACAGACGGATCGATCCATGCAGTTGACGGTGGCCGGAGTGACCAAAACGTATCGCCGCGGCAGCCGCGATGTGCCAGTGCTGCGCGGTTGTTTCTGCGATTTTCCCGCTGGGTCATTCACGTTTGTCGTGGGGCCGTCCGGGAGCGGCAAGAGCTCACTGCTGTATCTGCTCGCCGCACTCGATTCGGTCTCCGGCGGTGAAATCCGCGCCGATGGGCGTCCTTTGAACGGGATGTCGGTGCGCGAAGCGGACGCTTTTCGCCGCGAACAGGTCGGCTTCATTTTTCAGAGCTTCAACCTGCTCTCGAATCTCACAGCGCTCGACAACGTCCTCGTACCGCTGATCCCGCAAGGCATTACTGCGACGCAGCGGCAGCAGGCACGGGAACTGCTGGGACGGGCGGGCCTGGGTGATCGTCTCGATCACACCCCCCTGGAGCTTTCGGGAGGGGAGCAGCAGCGGGTGGCCATCGTCCGGGCGCTGCTCAAGCAGCCTCCGCTGGTGCTCGCGGACGAACCTACGGGTGAGCTCGATTCCCGAACCGGGGATGAAATCATGACGTTCCTGCGCGAACTCCACAGCCAGCAAGGTTCCACGGTGGTCGTGGTGACTCACGATCAGCGTTACTTCCGCCCCGGCGATCGGGTGATCCGCATTCATGACGGCCAAACGGCACCGGCCGAAGTGATTGCGTGAGCACACTGGGCGGCACACGATACAAGCTCCCCAGAAGATTGCGGCCGTTCAGTCGTCTCATCATCATTGGTGATCGTGATTGTTCTCTTCGTTTGCCCTTGTGGAAAGTCGCACCATGCCTCGTTGCGCCCGGCTCGTTTGGCTCTTGTTGTTTGGTTTTGCAACCTGCTGTTCTATCTCCGCAGTCGCGGCAGAATCGACCCGCCCCCGCAACGTGCTGTTGATCGTTTCCGACGACCTGAACAATCTGCTCGGTTGCTACGGCGATCCGCTGGTCAAGACGCCCCATCTCGATCGGCTGGCATCCCGCGGCGCGCGGTTTCAACATGCGTACTGCATGTTTCCGCTGTGTGGGCCCAGTCGCAATGCGATGCTCACCGGCCTGTACCCGAACAGCACGGGAGTCCTGAAAAACGGCGAAGTCTTCCGCCAGACCATTCCCGATCAGATCAGTCTGCCACAGGCCTTTCGTCAGCAGGGGTACCTCGCGGCCCGCATTGGCAAACTGTTTCACTACAGTGTCCCCAACTCGATTGGCACCAACGGCCACGACGACCCTGCGTCGTGGGAACTGGAGCTCAATCCTGCCGGCGTGGATCGACTTGAAGAACACCCGAAGATTTTCTCACTGACACCGAATCAGTTTGGCGGCACATTGAGCTGGTATGCCTCGCCGCACCACGCCGCACGGCATACGGATGGCCTCAATGCCGCCGACGCAGCGTGGGTGCTGGAACGCTGCGCGCGGCAGCGCGAGCGGCCCTTTTTCCTCGCCGTAGGCTTCTTCCGCCCGC
>JBGSIP010000974.1:0-3124 GCA_041742495.1 Planctomycetaceae bacterium | reverse complement strand
CCGGGCGGAAGCGCACCGCTGGCGCTACAGTGTGACCCGTGAACCCGGTCAGCAACAGTTCGTGGCCGACGACCGCAGCGAGTTGCTGCTGGCGGGAGATTGGCTGGCTGGTAACCGGGTGGAAGGAGCGTTTCTCAGCGGGCTCGCCGCCGCGCGACATCTCCTGCAGGCAAACTGATCCCGCGCTCACGCTGCGTGCGATCGATCGACCACGTTGCCGTGCTCGTCGAGCTGATCCAGATGCACCGACAGACGTTTGGAGATCCCTGCGGTCTCCATCGTGACCCCATAGATGCGATCCGCGACCGTCATCGTCCGCTTGCGGTGCGTGATCATGATGAACTGCGTCTGCTGTTTGAATTCGCCTAGCGTCGTGATGTAGCGGTCGATATTTGCCTCATCCAAGGCGGCATCAACTTCGTCAAGAATACAGAACGGGCTAGGTCGGCTGCGAAACAACGCCAGCAGCAGGCCGACCGCTGTCATTGTTTTTTCGCCGCCGCTCATCAGGCCGATGCTGCGCAGCTCTTTGCCAGGCGGCCGCGCGACGATTTCGATCCCGCATTCGAGCGGATCTTCGGGATCTTCCAGAATGAGATCCCCTTCTCCGCCGCCAAACAACTTGCGAAACAACAGTTGAAAGTGGCCTCGCACGGTGTCGAACGTTTCCCGAAACAGCCGGATCATTTCCTGATCCAGTCGCGCCACGATTTCCTCCAGCGTTTCCTTGGCCGCAGAGAGATCCTGGTACTGCGCCTGGAGGTGTCCGGCCCGCTGTTCCAGTTCGTCCAGCGCTTCCAGGCTGTCAGTGTTCACCGAACCCAGACTCTTCAGGCGGCGGCGCAGGCGCGAGACCTCTGCCTCCAGTTCCTCGCGGACGTCTTCAAATCGTGGCAGTGCCAACGGCTCTCCAAAGGCGGTGCCCGTCGCGCCGCGAGTGCTTTCCCCGCTGCCGGGATCGGCTGAGTCCGCCTCGTCGGTCTCCCCAGCCGGGCCGATCGCCGCTGCCAGAGGGGCACGATGATGTCGGGCACAGTAGTTTTCAAACGCAGAGATCTGCAGGGCGGCCACCTCGTCGAGCGTTAACTGGTATTCCTCCAGAATGCGCTGCCGCAGGCCATCCAGCGTCACGGTGGCCTGATGATGGTCAAACTCTGCCTGTCGCAAGCGATCGTCGACGGCCCGCTGTTGAAGACGAACTTCTTCTTCTTCCGCCAGCAGTGTCTGCCGCAGTTCGCGCGCTGCGATCTGCTCCGTGCGCAACGCATCACGCGTCACCGCAATCTGCTCGTCCTGCACGAGCAGTTCATCAACCTCGGCCCGCAGATTCAACAGGTGCAGTTCGGTTTCGCGCACGCGCTCGTCGGTCTGTTCGAGGCGGGCCGCCATTTCGGCTTCCAGTTCCACGCGTTCCTGCAGTTCGGTGGCCAGCCGTTGCCGCGCCAATTCCTGTCCATCCAGACGTTCGCGAGTTCGCGCCTGATCGACTTCCAGTTCGGCCTCGCGCCGGCGGACGCCAGCCAGTTGCCGCACCAGCTCATCGCGCGTCTTCAGCAGGTCCTCCTGCTGTGTGACCACCGCGTCTCGCTGCGTGCCAAACTGACCAAACCAGCGTTCCGTCTGCGCAATGGCCTGTGCAAACTGCTGGCGACGAGCTTCCAGTTGATCGGCATCGGACTGCAGGCGGCGCGCCTCTTCCTGCCAGTGTTCGACCAGTCCCAGTTGCACTGTCACAGCGCCGTTCAGTTCCGACAGCGAATTGGCCTCGGTCTGCAGCGTCTGTTGTGATTGCAGCCAACCCCGTTCCGCCACCGAAATCTCTGCCGTCAGCCGTTGCGCATCAGCAGTCCACTCATTGACCTGCAGTTCCAGCGCTTCGGCAGAGCGTTTTAGCTCGCGCAGTTCACTGCGCCGCGAAACAACCGAGGCCTCCCGCTGCGGCGTACCGACAACCAGGCACCCTTCCGGCTCGATCAATTCTCCCTGCAGGGTGATGCAACGAACACGGCCTCCGCTGGCCGCGACGAGATCGCGAGCGGCTGCCAGATCGTGCACCAGCCAGCAGTCACCGAGCAACCGCTCGGCAAATGTACGGTCAGCGACCCGGAACGAATCGATCAACTTGTCAACGCGGGTCAACACGCGACCATCCGTGGAGAGATCAAACGATCCAAACGGATTCGTGTGGACCTCGCCGGCCGGCCGCAGCGAGCGTCCCTGCACGTCGATGAACCCGACTCGTTCGGTAAACGGGACTGTCTCCTGCTGCAGGTAGGCAATGATCGGATCGAGTCGATCGACGACAATCCACTGGGCCCGTTCGCCCAGTGCCAGTTCCACAATCGGCGCGTATTCGAGCCGCAACTCCATGAGGTCGCTGACCGCACCGAGCACAGAGTTCCACGGTGCCGCGCGCGAGCGGCGGGCCCGTTCGAGGATTTCCCGCGGACCAATGGCCAGCCCTTCCTGCCGCTGCTCGAATTCCTCCAGAATTTCACGCCGGGCGATTTCCGCACTGCGCTGCTCGCGGGCCGCCGCGATGTCGCGTGTCAGTTGTTCGCGCTGGCGGATGAGTCGATCGTGTTCCTTCTTGAGCAGTTCTGCTTCGGCCGTCCAATGCCCTTTGCGACGGGCGGCATCCGCGGCGATGGCTTCACGGGTGCGCAACTCGGCTTCGGCCCGCTGCAGTTCGCTCGCCGCTTCCCGCAACTGGGACTGCGTCCGTTCCAGACTGGCGTGAATGGTTTCGGTCCGGTTGGCGAGACTGGTCCCTTCGGTCCGCTTCGCAGTCTCCTCGGCATCTAGGTCGTGTAGTTTCCGGGCGAGGTCCTGCAACTGCGACTCGAGCAGCGCATTCTGCTGGCTGATGTCCCGCCGGGCCGTCTGCAGGGCTTCGCGGTCGGTTTGTTTCACCGCGGCTTGGGCGGCCAGTTCGTCAAAGCGGGCCTGTGACTGGTCAATCTCGGTCCGCAAGGCCTGTACGCGCGAGCGCACGGCCGCCAGTTGCTGTACCAGCCGCGCCCGGTCTTCCAGTCGCTCGGTCAGCCGGTCCTGTTCCGCGCGCTGCAGCGTCGTCCGCTGGGCCAGTTGCTCGCGGACCGCTGTGAGCTGCTGCTGCACGGCC
>JBGSIP010000973.1:0-2611 GCA_041742495.1 Planctomycetaceae bacterium | reverse complement strand
GCTCCAGGTCAGGCGGGCTGGCCAGAACGTGGGGCGATTGCTGGTGCCGGAAAACGGGTTCGCCAGGGTGACACTCCACACGGCCGGCCGCGGTTGAGGAAGCCCGCCGAGGCACCTGACCGCCGTCAGCACAAACAGGTGGGCACAGACCAGGCTGCTGACAGGATTTCCCGGCAGCCCAAAGATCACGCAGCGGGAGCCGTTGGACCGGACTGGGCCCAAACCAAACAGCAGCGGTTTGCCGGGCTTCAACGCAATTTTGTGAAAGATCGTCTCGACGCCCAATGCCGACAGCACGCCGGGAACCAGATCGAACAGGCCGGCGGAGACGCCTCCGGAGAGAATCAGCAGGTCGGCCCGCAGACCCACTTCCATCCTGGCGGTCAGTTCATCCTGTCGATCGCGGGCAATGCCCAGATCGGTCACCGCACAACCGGCCGCGGCCAGTTGCGCGGCGAGCATGGGACCGTTGGAATTGCGAATCTGGCCAGCCCCCAGTGTTTCGCCAACCGGTACCAGTTCGTCGCCGGTGGCGAGGATGGCGGCACGGAGGGGTGGGGAAACAGTGGCGGCTGCCAAGCCAGCCTCCGCTGCGGCCGCCAGTTGCGCCGCTCCCAGTACCGAGCCTGCAGCGGCAATCGCGGAGCCCGCTGAGGCGTTTTCTCCTCGTCGCAGAATATTCTGCCCGGCCGCAACCGTGCCGTGACGCAGTCGCACACACGGGGGGGCGGGGGTGAAGTCACACCATTCCAGCGGCACCACCGTCTGCGTTCCCGGGGGCAGCATCGCACCGGTCATGATGCGCATGGCGGTGCCGGGTTGTACTTCCTTTTCCGGTGCCTGCCCGGCCGCGATGGTGCCGGTCACGGGCCAGCCCGATTGCGTCAGCGCGGCTGCTGAGACGGCATCTGTCGCGCCCAGCGCAAAGCCATCCATCAGTGCTTTATCAAACGGGGGGAGATCTTCCTGATTGATCAGCGGCTCCCGCAGCACGCGTCCGGCAGCCGCTCCCAAGGGGACTGTCTGCGCAGGGAGTGCCGCGACCCGCTGCTCGATGGCATCCCAAGCCTGTTCAATTGAGAGCATTGAATCCACAGGATCGCGAACCTTCTCCAGAGGCATGGTTGTGCAGGCGAGACACCGCTCACTCGCAGCCAGCGCCGGCCCATTGATCTCGGCTCGCTTACGGTGCAGCGGCCGCAGCGGCGGGCAGGGAGACCTGTTGCGGGCGACGCAGAAAGTTTTCCAGCAACTGCAGTCCCGCGTCGGTGAGATAGCTTTCCGGGTGAAACTGCACCCCTTCGATGGGAAACTCGCGATGCCGCAAGCCCATCACCTCACGCGGATGATCTCCGTCGTCGGTCCACGCGGTGATCTCCAGGTGCACGGGGACGGTTGATTCCGGCACAACCAGGCTGTGGTAGCGGGTGGCCGTGAACGGATTGGGCAGGTTCTGGAACACTCCCGTTCCGTTGTGGTGCACGCGCGACACTTTGCCATGCATCAACCGATCGGCACGGACGACTTTGGCACCATACACGTCCGCCAAGCATTGATGTCCCAGGCAGACCCCCAACAGGGGCGTACGCGGACCCAACTCGGCAATCACGGCGCGCGACAGGCCGGCTTCGTTGGGCGTGCAGGGACCGGGAGAAATGATCAACCGCTCGGGCTGCCAGGCCGCAATCTCTTCCACGGAGATTTGATCGTTCCGTTCGACGCGGATGTCGAGCGATGCGTCCAACTCGCCGAGCCGTTGCACCAGATTATAGGTGAACGAGTCGTAGTTATCGAGAACAAAGATCCGCATGTCCGTCCCAGTGAGAATCCGCAGAAGTTTTCAGCCGCTGGAGGCCCATTGCCCCGTGCGTGTGTCGTGATGCCCTGGCATCTATCGTGATGATCGTCCGGCCGGATGGCAACCTGTCACTCGCGTCTGCGTCAATGCCACCGCCGCAACGGCTGGGTCAACGGGCTGCCGCGGCGGTCTAGCGTTCGCCGGCGACCACGTCCGCTTCGTGACTGAGGGCGATTGCTGTGTCAGTGCTGTCAGGGTCGACGGCCCGGCAGCTATCCGTCAGGTGCCGGGACAACGTGCGAAACTGCTCTTTCCACTCTGCCGTGGCGGGATCGTCGGGGAACAGGGCCGTCAATTCGTCGCACAGCAGGGCAGCCCGCAGGCAGTGGCGGAACACCGAGCCTTCTTCCTTGGTCAGATCCCGGCCAGAAACGAATTTGTCAAAATCAAACCCAAATTGCGCCAGATCTCCCACACACCACACCGGCTGTACCGACAAGTCATGGACGCCGGGATACTGGGCCCGAAACAGCAGCAGCGCCTGATCGGCCAAACTTAACGGCGGGTCGGGTCGCTCCAGCGGATCGAACGGACGCTCTTCGTCGGGTGGCTGGCCGAGCAACTGCGCCTGCGTGGCCAAGCCGCGGGTCAGCAATTCGCGATGCAGCCAGCCGGTAGCCAGTCGTCCGGGCGGAACCACGTGCGGTCGCGGCGGTCGGACCTGCCGGGCCACGGTGGCCAACATTTCCAGCAGGCTTTCCACCAGCAGAATGCGCTCCTGCTCGTCGGCATATGGGAACAGTTGCGCCACCC
>JBGSIP010000972.1:0-3522 GCA_041742495.1 Planctomycetaceae bacterium | reverse complement strand
CTGGGCTGGGTTCCGGGCGTCATGGGACAAAGTGAGTGGGACATCGCGCCAGTTGGCGCCGAGCCATCTGTAGCGCCAGTCATTTCGCACGCAGGCCAACTCCTGGAACTGTTCGACAAGCACAGCCAAGTGGCTGTTGATACCCTGCGAGGTGTGCCCGACTCCGTGATGCACGAACCGTGGTCACTGAAAATGGCGGGCCAGACCCTGTTCACAATGAATAAGGGCGACTGCATCCGCAAATGGGTCTTCAGCCATTCCGCACATCACCGTGGAATCCTGTCGGCATACCTCAGAATGGCCGGTTTACAGTTTCCGTCCATCTACGAAGAATGAAGTCGATGAAGAAGCCCTGTACGTAGGGCTGTGCCGGACACCGTTACGCCAAGGCAGCCGAGATGGCCAGGCAAACCCCACGTCGACGGGTGAGCGACGCTTCCGTCAGGCACAGACTGACCTACCCTTTCGACATTGCTGTGCTGCGGAGTTCAAGTTCAATGAACGAAGAGATGATTTCCGTGATTCAGGCCGGAAGGCAACTCGAACGCCATAGGGCCACGATCTTCAAAGTGGTGAAGCGGTTGGGAATCCATGCTCACAAGCGAAGGGATGCCAGTAGCGGGAATCAGCTTGTTTCATATCTGACACACGCTGATTATATCCGTGTGAAAAATGCGTTACTCTCGGCCAGTTCAGACGCGAGCGTGGAGGACGATAGCAACGGCGACAACGGGGATGGGTTCATTTCCGCCGAAGTCGGCGTGTTCTACCTGATTCAGCTAGAGCCAGACCACGATCCACTTCGATTTAAGGTCGGCTTCGCTGCTAATATCAACGAACGGCTTCGGGCCTTGCGATGCGCTGCCCCATTTGCCACGGTTCTAAAGTCTTGGCCGTGCCGACGCCTATGGGAGAAAACTGCGATTGATTCCGTGACATTCAGTTGCGACAGATTGCACACAGAAGTGTTTCGCTGTTCGTCCCTTGACGCGGTTATTGCAAGATGTGAGCAGTTCTTCGGGGTTATGCCACCCATCCAATTACGCGAAGCCTCTGGCCCACAACAGGCATTGGACGTTTTACTCCCATAACCGAGGACGGGGATGACCTCGGAGGACGACCGCAGCACCCGCGCAGGTTAGGCCGTGTCTGACTTACGCCGCGGGCCAGAGCCAGCTTCCTGCTTTGCGGAAGAAACCAGAGAATGAGTTCTGCGCCTTGCATCTTGAGGAAACAACCATGCCGATGGGCTTCGTATATGTCTTGTTCAATCCCGCAACTCCTACGAAGGTGAAGATCGGACTCACAATCGGTACCGCAGAACAGCGGGCGAAAGCCTTGTATACCACTGGAGTGTCCGAGCGGTTCTACGTGGTATACGACGAACTCGTGCAGGACTGCGAACTGGTCGAACGACTCCTGCACGAACGCCTTGCCCCATTTCGGCTCAATAAGGAACGTGAGTTTTTTGACGTACCAATCAAGATGGCCGTGCGCTCGCTGATTGAGGAAGCTACACCGTACCGCTTACCGGAATCAGCCTTGACCAAGCGGGCTGAGATACTTCCGAAACTCCGTTGCAAGTTCTCCAAGTGCATGAATCAAAACCTCTCGTCTGTCGCCATTATTCAGTTGCCTGAATCGCACCTGCTGGAGTTGAACGAGAGGTCGAGCGCCGACGGACGGAACGTACTTGTGGAGCGATTTGATCTAGACTTCATCAGTGGGATTGAGAACGGTTTGCCGCTTGGAACCGACGTGAGAAAAAACGTAGCGAAGTTTGTTCATGGAATGAATCTCGCAACGCTGCTTGTAATCTCGGAAACCCTGCTCAGTGACGAAGGCCGGAATAGGGCCGTAGCTGACTACAACGGTGGGCTGCCGCCAAAACTACCCGTTGAGTCGGAGGAAGTCGATGAGGAAGCTGACTGATGAAATCGCGCCGAATAGAGCGCATTTCAGGACCGTTTGAGGGTCATCAACCCAACCGGTCCCGCTGCGTCCTCCACTGCATCTTTCACGAAGGCTTGGACGACGAACTACTTGAACTCGATGAGCTGCTGGAGCTGGATGAACTGCTCGACGTCGATGTGCTCGAAGAACTGCTGGTGGAGGTGCTGGCTGACCGCTCCACAAAGTCGATGAATGCGGAGATCCCGCTCAGGTAATTCACCATCGCGTCGTATTCACTGCGGAGGTGCACCCATTTGCGACCGTTGATTGTCGTTCGGCAGACTTCATGGGAGCCGATGAAGATCGCGTAGTCAATTCGCTCAAGCTGCCGTGGGGCGTCATCGGAGTCATTGCGGTAATAGGCCGTCGCCCTGACGGTGCAGCCGTGCTTGCACGCAAAGGCTTCAAAGGGAATCATCGCCGTGTTCGCGGCAGCCGTGCCTGCCACGAGATTCTCGGGAATTTCCAGCCCGCCAAGACAATGCGCAATGATGTGCAGCCATTCGGCCGTGGGATCGTCAATGTGATCCTTGGCGGACAACGTCCCCTTGCCCTGGAAGTGCTTTCCCATCGCGGCACCGGTTGACTTGCGTTTGCCAATCCGGCTGCTTGCCGTATGCGTGAACGATTCGACCGCCAGCTCTGACGCCGGAGCGTGACTGCCCAAGCCGAAGACTTCTGCGTGTTCGTCGGAAGCAACCGCCAACAGACTGTTCAGCGGTGTGTCCGGGTTAGCCCGCCGCGCCATGTCGAACCGGACCCGCCGGGCCGCTCGTTGCTTTTCCAGCTCATTCGTCAGCAACACGCGGCGGGCTTCGTCCTGCAGGGCGGGGAGACTCGTGCCCTCGAACTTCACAATGCCAACGCCGGCGATCACAGCTTCCAACTGGCATTTTGACAGCTTGCAGAGCTCGGTTCGGTGATGCCGTCCCGTGATGATGACCCACATGCAGACGACTCTCCCGTGCCCGGCCGCACACCCGTGGAAAACATTGCGCCGACGTATCCGCACTGTGGCTGCAGTCTGAATTGAAAGACAATTCCATCCGAACGGACAGGGGAAGTCAAACGACAGTTGCGGAGACTCGCGCCCGGCTCGTCCTGGTGTCCGCCTTGTGATGCTTGCCAGAACGGCGGCGGGACTGTGACGTCAACCTGACGCCGTTGGCGAGCGACCTCCGCCTATTTTTCCGTACAGGTTGCCACAAGAATTTTCTGTGCGTTTGAATAGTGCCGCCAGAGGCTACTCGTGACGGCGGGGCGCGGGAATGCTGTTGGTCGGCGGGTGCAGGTCGCGCGTGGGGCGCAGGTCGTCACAGGCCAGCAGGCTGCGATGATGGGCCAGGTGCTCGAAATAGATTTCACCCGCATCAATCATGGATGTGCGGGCGTCGAAGGCGTCGTTCTCGGCTTGCATCCAGCGGCGCAGGTCGCGGCTGGTGGGTTGAAAGTCACGACGGGCCGCGCGCACGGCGTCTTCGCGCAGGGCGAGCTTCTGGCGGGTCTCGTCGACATACCGCGCGGCTCGTTGCAGGCGATCGAGCGATGTTCGCAGTTCGGTCGTCAGTT
>JBGSIP010000971.1:0-5918 GCA_041742495.1 Planctomycetaceae bacterium | reverse complement strand
CGCCGATCATCCGCTGGCGCCGGCCTTGCAGTTGGCCCGGATGAGCCGTCGTGCGCTGGCCGCCGTCACGGACTACGAAGCCGTACTCATCAAGCGAGAACAGGTGAATGGTCAGTTGATGGCTGCGCAGATTGACGTGCGTTTTCGTCAGTCACCGTTCAGTGTGTACATGAAGTTTCGCCAGCCAAATGCGGGGCGCGAAATTCTGTTTGTCGAAGGGCAAAACGGGAACAACATGCTGGCGCATGAAGGCTCCGGTTTGAAGAGCCTGGTGGGCACCGTGCCCATGGCCCCCAATGCGGCAGACGTGATGCGCGAGAATCGCTATCCGGTGACGATGGTCGGCATGTCCAACATGCTGGAAGTCACCATTCGACAATGGGAAGCCGAAAGCCAGTTTGGCGAAGTCGACGTCCAGTACTATCCGGAGGCCAGGCTGGGCACTGTGGCCTGTCAGGTGATTGAAGTCTCCCATCCTCAGCCACGGCGACAGTTTCGCTTTCATCGCACGAGGCTGTATCTGGACCTGCAGACGCTGCTGCCGCTGCGGGTGGAGAATTTTGGGTTTCCTCCGGCCGCCGGGGCTGCTCCTCCGCTGATGGAGGAATACACGTACACAAACATCCGCACCAACGTGGGACTGGCAGACTTTGATTTTGATCGCCGGAATCCACGCTACCGATTCTGAACGTGGGACCTTTTTCGCTGTGATCCACTGCGCTACGACCTATTTGCGGCGTTCGGTTGCCCACGTTCTGTCTTCGTGGATTGTCTCCTGACTTCGTCAATTGTCACCGTGACCTGCTCTGTCTGGCCGACCTGTTCTGACTGACCGGGTGCGATGGCCGGACGCAGACTTCTCAGAAACGATCTCCCGTGCTCACTTGTGCGACCATTGCCGAGGTTCGAAGTCACATTGCCGCGGCGCGGCGGCTGGACAAACGAGTGGGCCTGGTCCCCACGATGGGAGCCCTGCACTGGGGGCACCTGAGTCTGGTGACATCGGCCCGTGAAGCGTGTGATTTTGTGGTCGTGACCATCTTTGTGAATCCGCTGCAGTTTGCGCCGCACGAAGATCTGGAGAAGTACCCGCGTCCGCTGGCCCGCGACCTGGAACTGTGCGGCTCGTCGGGTGCAGATCTGGTGTTTCATCCGGAACCAGCCGAGATGTATCTGCCAGCTGCGGCCACACAAATCCAGGTGAGCGGAATATCGGCGGTGCTAGAGGGCGAAGTGCGACCCACGCACTACACCGGTGTCGCCACTGTGGTGCAGAAGCTGTTTGGCATTGTGCAGCCCGACGCGGCGTACTTCGGCGAAAAGGACTACCAGCAGTTGCTGGTCATTCGCCGCATGGTGGCAGACTTAAACACTCCTGTCGAAGTGATTGGCTGTCGCACGGTTCGCGACGACGAAGGATTGGCGCTGAGCAGTCGCAATGTGTATCTCTCACCGGAAGAACGATTGCGGGCGTTGTCGCTGTCGCGCGCGTTGCGGGCGGCCCGCGAGGCACTGGACAGCGGGCGACGCGACTTTGCCGCCATTGAAGATCGCATGCAGCAGATCCTGTTGACGCAGGGGCAGGCCAAGATCGACTATGCGACGATCCGCCATCCCGATACGCTGGGCCAGCCAGACCCCGACGGTGAGCGGTTTGTGATTCTGGTTGCTGCACGCATCGGTGCGACGCGCCTGATCGACAATATGCAGTGGCCCTAGTCACAGTCCCCCCCGCGCGAGACTGCTTTCGTGGCGGCTACAGTCCGTTGAACAACCACAACCTGAAGCAACTCGGGGTGCCTCTGGCTTCGCCAGTGCCGTATCTTGCGAGGTGAGAACAACGCTGGCAGAGCCCAGTGGAGTCCAGATTGTGGTTGCTTTTGCATCGTTCAACAGGCAGGTAAAGATGCGTCGCCGGGGCGTGTTCGACCTGTCAGCCCCTTAGTGAGCGCCATGCGACAAATTCTGTTTCATCTGCTGGTGAGCGAACCCCTTGCCTGGTGGCGATCTGCTGCGGTCGGGGACTTGCCCGGTGTCGGGCTGACGGTTTTTCTGTTGTGCCTGGGTCTCGGCTGGACCGTCATCCGACTGATCATGACGCGAGGGAGACCCACCGCCGATGATCGAGGTCTGCTAGTGATTTGGGGCGGCGCTATTGGCGTCTCGCTGTTTGTCGGCCAGATCCTCTCCGTGACGACGTTGCCGGTCTTTGGCTTTGGAGTGATGTTGCTGTTGGCGTTTCTGTCGGCGACAGGGTTTGCGAGTTGGCGTGCGCGACAGGTCGGTCTCCCGGAACAGACGGTGCTTGATCTGGCCATTGTCATTCTGCTGTCGGGCATCGCCGGGGCGCGGGCTTTTTACCTGATCCAGAATTTTTCGAGCGTCTACGCCGACGTGGCCACTCCCTGGGAGTTTCTCCGCAAGACCGTGAATCTCTCCGAAGGGGGGATTGTGCTGTATGGCGGTGTGATCGCGGGGGCGGTGGCGTTTGCGTGGTTTTGCCGGCAGCGGAAATTGCGGCCACTGGCCATTTGCGATTTGGTAATTCCGTCGGTGTTCATCGGACTCGCGTTCGGCCGGCTGGGATGCTTCTGCAATGGGTGTTGCTTCGGCGACCCGACCGGGCTGCCGTGGGGCGTGGAGTTCCCGGCCGGCTCGATTCCGTTCCTGGTGATGTCCCAGGTGCGCAGTCTGATTCCGCCCGACGCGGCTTCCACAATGCCACTGCACCCCACGCAGATCTATTCCTCCATCAACGCCCTGCTGCTCGCCGTAGCCACGTGGTGGTACTACTCCCGGCGGTCGCGTGATGGAGAAGTGTTGCTGTTGGGCTGGATCGCCTATCCCATCGCCCGCTTCACGATCGAAGCCCTGCGGTCGGATGAAGGGGGGCAGTTTGGCACCTCGCTGACGATTTCGCAGTGGGTGAGTCTGGGAATGGTGCTGGCGGCTGTGGTGTTTGCCGTTTGGCTTTACGCCCGACCCGCCAGTCGGCAAGAATTTGATCCCACGGACGATTCACCGGGACGTCCCACCGGACGGCAACCGGCGAGCAACCGCGCAGTGGCGGCGTCGTAGGCAGCGGCAAGTTGGAAGCTGGCCGGGGATCGGGCGGATTTTCCTGCAGGAGCCGGGATTTGACGGAACTGGCTCCCGTCGACCGCGTCGAAACAGGTGTGTGGGTGCAAACCGACGAACAACTGGTGGCCGATTGCCAGGCGGGACGCTCTGAAGCGTTCGAGGTGCTGGTACGTCGGCATCAGGATCGCCTGTATGGCAGTTTGTGCCACGCGTTGGGTTCGTCTGAGGACGCCCTCGATGCCTGTCAGGAAGCGTTCATGCACGCTTTCCGTGCCATTCAGACGTTTCGCGGCGAGGCCCAGTTTTATTCTTGGCTGTATCGGATTGCGCTCAACGCGGCCACGACCATTCAACGCTCGCGCGCACGGCGACCGGCGGTCTCTTTGGACCAGTTTCGGGCGGACGCCGGCGCGGAACCGGCCCAAGGGGGAGCCGACGCTCGGCCAGAAGGACGGCTGGAGCGGGAAGAAACTATCACTGCCGTACAGTTGGCGTTGGCGGCGCTGGAGCCTGAACAGCGTCTGGTGATTGTGCTGCGGGACTACGAAGGACTCTCCTATGACGACATTGCGGCCACGCTGAATTGTCCCATTGGTACGTTGCGCAGCCGGCTGCATCGCGCACGGGTCGAACTGATGAAGTTGATGAAACGGTCGGGAGCGGCCGGGCGGGCGGATGCGCCGGTGACCCCGGTGCGTTCTGATTTGGATTGAACGTGGCCAGCCGGTCCGACGGTCCCGTCGCACAGGTCAGCCGACACACCTCAGATATCAAGTGACTTGAACCGCGGTACGGGATTGCCCCTGCCGCCTGCCTGTGAAATTGCTGGCTATGTCCTCTCCGGATCTCCCGATTACCGACGCTGACCTGCAGCGGCTCTCTGCGTTTATCGACGGAGAGCTGAGCGATCGCGAACGCGTCGCGGTGGAGAACTGGCTGGTCGAATCTGCTGCCGCCCGGACCGCCTTTGCCGATTTGAAGCAGACGATCCGGGCCGTTCAGGCATTGCCCTCCCGGAGTGCTCCTCCAGACCTGCTGGAATTCGTTCGCCTCGAAATGGAAGCGGATGCCGCGTATCGGCTGCAGGATGCCTCACAGGCCCAGACCATCACAGCGGTATCGTCTCCGCCGTCCCCTGCGGCGGACAGCTACGCATCGTCCGGCACTCACCTGCGGTCATCGTCGATTTCGCGTGCGGCTGGACGGACCGCCACTCCCACCGCCAGCCGGCTGTGGATTTCACGTCTGACGGCGACTTGCGCCGTGGGATTGGCATTCGTTGTCGGTCTGTGGGCCGGCGGTGACCAAGGCTGGTTTGATTTGCCCCCCGCAGCGAATTCGCCGTCGATCGCGCTGACGGACACGCGCCTGGAAACGGACTCCCGCGGGATGGATGCCGTTGAACCGGCCCCGACAGCGGGTTTCTCCTTCGAACATCCGGCACCGGTCGCCCTCGAATTCGCACCCGCCAGTCCGGCTGTGGTGGCGCGCGAGAGAACTGAATCGCTGTACGTGACCCAGCCAGACTCCCAGTTGGCGTTGGAATCCCCATTGCTTGCTGAGCAGCAGTTGTTGCCCCTCATGGGGAGTGCTGCCGTTCCCGCTGAAGCCCTTCTCGCCAAGGAAAGCCTGGACCGCGACAACGTAGCGACACTGTTCGCGGACCCACCGACGGTTGCCGACGAGATCCGACCGGAAGGCGAGACTGCCAACAGCGCGGCCGTCGCGATTGAAGCTACCTCGGGACCGGTCCCGAATTCCTCGGCCGAGGACGTAAATCGCTGGCTGCTGACGTGCAACTCGGCGCTGCCTGAGATTCCGCTGGCAGATCAGGTACTGGTGGTGGAGATCGATGGTGATCTACCCCGCCTCGAACAGGATCTGCACGAAATTCTCACGCGGAACACCATTTCACTGGCGCCTTTGGTGCAGTCTCCGACTGCACTGGGGGAATCGGCCTCCGATGCCAGGCAGGCAGCAGAGTTCGTCCAGCCGTCCCGCGAGAGCGAACCGGCGTCGGAGAGTCCTGCCGTCGCCGCCTCTCCGACGTTCCGGAAAGCCCAGGTTCAGACGCCTCAGGCACAGACCGATCGGCCGGCGGTCGTCGGAGCCTTCGACGTTGCAGATCCTTCCGCGGAAGGCCGGCAATGTTACTTCATCAATGGCAATGCCGAGCCGTTGCTGTCGTCCATCGACGAACTCAATCGGGCGGAAAGCGTGCAGAGTTTGAATCTGCAGATGGTTCCCAACTTGACGGGGCTGGACCGGGGTCTGCCGTCCGAAATGGATTTTGTGGGCGATGGAAAATCAATCGCAGCGGCTCCTCCGAAAGACCCGTCAGTGGTTGACGGGAACGAGGTCGAGCGGTCGGAGCGATTGCGAACTCTCCCTGGCTCGGAGCCGCAGCCTGCGGAGAGCCACCGGTTTCTGCAGGTTCCGGAGGGGCAGTCTTCGAGTCTGTTTGGAGTCCCCGCGAGGAGTGGGCAGAACTTCCGGGAATCCGATGATGTGCCGGGAGGAGAAACCGCACGGCCGCATGCATCGTCGAGCTTCTTTGTGCGTCTGCCTGACGTCCCTGTCGCCCGTGCGGAGGATGCCCGCCGGGCCTCCGGCGTTACCGTTCCTGACTCTTTACGGCATGACGTCAGTCCGGCGGAGGCCAAGAGACTGTCACGGGAACTGTTCGGTCTGGACTTTCAACAAGCAACGCCGGCTCAGGGCCGCGGGTTGCCTCCGGGGGGCGTTTCCGGTCAGCAGCCAGTGCCCGATGCTGCCGTCACCGGCAGTGTGACACTCCCTCAGGACGACTTTGCGTTCGTGGCTCCGGCGGTTCCACC
>JBGSIP010000970.1:0-3875 GCA_041742495.1 Planctomycetaceae bacterium | reverse complement strand
CAGGCGACCGCTGACCAGCGGCCCTCTGGCGAAATCTGCGATCTGGACGGGGTTCCGGCCGGCTGGCTTCCCGGCCCACGATGCCGCCCACGGATACTGGAGCCGTCGGCTTCGCAGGCTTTCCGGTGGCGCGCGAGGAGCGGCGGCGGAAAGTTTCGCAGAGGGGATCGCCTGCCCACCAACGAAAACAGGCGACGGCAAGGTCATCTCTTGCCACCGCCTGGAGCATCGTCAACAGCAATTGATCACGCGCGGGAAGCGTTTTTGACGCTACGCGAACCGCCCCGTGAGCGGGGGCTCGACCGAGCCCAGCAGGAACTCGGGGCGAACCAATATCGTGCGAGGCCAACCGGCCCCGCAGGCCCTCACCGCACATCGGAAAGGCGGGGTTTAGCCCACCTTCGACTCGATCACCACGGTTTCCGCACCCGCATTGCCGGCCTGCAATTCGGCCCGCAGGATGCTGGTTTCGCGTGGGGCTTCGATGCCAATGCGCACCGAATTCGGCCCGATCCGGACGATGGTGACCGAGACATTGTCACCGATACAGATTTTTTCACCCATCTTCCGCGACAAAACGAGCATGTTTCTAACCCTCCCATCCCTGTTTTGGGGCGGAACACTCGTCACCCGTCACGCTGGTCTCCCACCAGCTCATCACGGGCAAATCAGTCGAGCCTCCGCGGTGCTGACCACTCGCCGACTTGCAGTGAATCGACCAGCGGCTCGCCGCCAATTCACCGTGTCATCATTCTGACGATGATATCAGCCCGACGACACAGCGGCAGACCGACCCGGCCTCATTCGCCAAAAATTCTCTACAACCCGCACCACCGCACCCGCCGCCCACCGGGAGGGCAAAACAGCCCTCTTAGCCCACAGCACTGCCCACACAACAGGAGCAACCGCCGCACGGCTCGTCGCCACCTGGCCTCCGCCCCCACCAAGCAGAGACGAACCCAGCTACGCCGCCCACGCAGTGCTTAATCCGCAGGCAGCATCGCCGCCCCAAGCGGCTGCACGCAAAGCAGGCAGGCGGGAAACCTTGTCCTGAACGGGGCACTTTCGCGACTTCCGCTACCCGGCGACGGCGACCGCCGGCGAAGGTCGAGCGGGCAATTCGCTCTTGGGCGGGGAATCCAGCCACAGCGACGGTGGACCGGCTTCGGAGCCCCGCATACCCTCCCCCGATGCCCCTGTGGCGGCTGCCTTGACGGCCCCCTAGCGACCGCAGCTTGAGGGGGCTGCCTGACACCTTGTTCAACCGATCGCAGAGCGCCCGTGGACCCTGACTCATCGCCGTCCGAGCCCGATCTCTCCGCGGTTGGACCACTGATCGATTCCGATCAGGACTCACTCGCCAATCTGCCGGTGCATGCAGTGACCTGCGGCCACCTCACCGTCGAGGGATACTCGCGGGCCGCCGTGCAGTCGTACTGGAGAATCCCCGAGCTGAGAATCGGCTTCGATCTGGGGGGCAGCCCGTGGGGCTTCATGGGGATCGAGACGTACTGCGTCACCCACGCCCACCTCGACCACATGGCCGCCCTCCCCTCGCTGGTCGCCCGCCGGCGGATGATGAAGCTGACGCCGCCGAAGATTTTTCTGCCCGCAGCCATTGTCGACGACGTGCAGCGGCTGCTGCATGCGTGGCAGCGACTGGATCGCGGACGAATGGTCTGCGACTTGGTCGGCGTGTCCCCCGGCGACGAATTCGAACTGTCACGAGAGCTGGTGCTGACCTGCTTTCCCACTCGGCACACCGTCCCGTCGGTCGGATTTATGGTCTGGGATCGCCGCCGCAAACTGAAGCCGGAGTTCCAGGGCCTCTCGGGGAATGAAATCCGTGATCTGCGGCAGGGGGGCACGGAAGTCACTCATGAGATCCGCCTCCCCCTGGTGGCCTACGTCGGAGACAGCTCCTGCGAAGGCCTCGATGCGTGCCCGGACATCTATCGCGCGCGCATCCTGATCACCGAGATGACGTTTTTTCGGCCCGAGCACCAGAAAGAGAAGATCCGCAAGTTCGGCCACATGCACCTGGACGACGTGCTGGACCGCGCGAGCCGATTCGAAAACGAGCTGATCGTCCTGGCCCACCTCAGCACCCGCACGTCCTATGAGAGCGCCAAGCGCGCCGTAGAACGCCGGTTGCCAGCCGCGTTAAAGTCCCGCGTTGTGCTCTGGCCAGGCTGAGTTGTCGGCAACCACGGCGACCTCCAACCGTCGATGATTCCGTCAGCGTGGCCGACAACAGCGGCTTCGACCGGAGCTTCATTTGCCGAACCAAACCCGCAGCGGCACTGCTGGACGAGCCAGCAGTGGCACCCGGAATGCCGTAGAACGCCGATTGCCAGCCGCGTTAAAGTCCCGCGTTGTGCTCTGGCCAGGCTGAGTTGCCGGTAGTGGCCTGTCTATCGCTATGTGTCAGGCATGGTCTGAATCACGTGGGGTGCCACGGCTGGCTTGCCCAGCCGTGTGAGCGGAGGGACCGGCGTGAGACGACACCGAAACACGCTCGTATCTCTTGCTGTGCCGGAACGTCACAGTGACTGATACCCTCGTTTCATCCGACACAGCCTGACTTGCCAATCACCTCACGGCTGGGCGAGCCAGCCGTGCCACCCGGCGATCGACGATGGCTGGCAAAGAGCAGTGGTCGAACCACTGCAAATCGCGTCACCGCTGGGCGAGCCAGCCGTGGCACCCGAAATTCCCAACCTGACTGGGCCAAAACCGATCGCCGGTTGCCGCCAAGAAAGGTAGGCCAGCCCGAGAACAGCTACTCACATTGAGTGCCACTGCTGGCTTGTCCAGCAGTGAGGAGGCGTGTACGGTTTTTGGATGGCTCCACTCAACCGAAAACGGGTCAAACACATTCATGCGACTGGGCATTTGCATGAACTGACGTTCTCGTGCTACCAGCGGATGCCGCTGCTCACCAATGACACCTGGCGAACCATGCTTGCGGAAAGCATTGACCGTGCCACAACCCGCCATCGCTATTGGCTGCTTGCGTTTGTTTTCATGCCGGAACATGTGCATCTGCTCGTCTTTCCGGAGCGAGATAATGCGTCGATCCCGTTGCTGCTAAGGGCGATCAAGCGTCCGTATTCGTATCGAATCAAACAACTCCTCACTGAACACAGCAGTTCGCTGCTCGAACGCCTCACGGTCCGACAACCCTCCGGAGTCACGACATTTCGATACTGGCAGGCGGGTCCGGGCTACGACCGAAACATCACTGAGCCAAAGACCATCGAAGCATCGATCGACTACATTCACAACAACCCTGTGAAACGAAAGTTGTGCGAACGAGCCACGGACTGGAAATGGTCGAGTGCTGGTCAATTCGCGCTGCCCAACCACACCGCGGACTCTCGGCTTCCCAAACTTTCACCACTTCCACCGGAATTTCACGGACACGACTAAACCCAAGTCGGCACTGCTGGGCAAGCCAGCAGTGGCACCCCACATGACCCCAACGATGCCTGACACATCACGATAGACAGGCCGCTACCGGTGGTTCATCCGCTGCTGTTTGTCAGCCCTCTGTAGATCACAACGTGCCTCCGAAAACCACGATCTGCCTGGCACACAACGCAAACAGCCGCAGTGAACATGGGCGTTCACTGCGGCTGATGTCTGTCAGGCGAACAATACTGCGTCCGCCGCTTTCTCACTCACCCTCGGGATTAGCCGAGGAGCGAGAGCACCTGCTGCGGGTTCTGGTTGGCGATGGCCAACACCGAGATACCGGCCTGGTTCAGAATCTGAGCCCGGGTCAGGTCAGCGGTCGTTTCGGCGAAGTCCGTGTCGACGATGGCCGAACGAGCTTCCGAGATGTTTTCCAACGCGACGCCCAGCGTCGAGAC